>JBOGOW010000406.1:0-3816 GCA_050748285.1 Pyrinomonadaceae bacterium | reverse complement strand
ATACCCAGACCCGTAATTCTTCCTCTCTTTTCCATTTCCCATACCCTTTCTTTTTTGACAATCTTACCACCTTTTCATACCTTAACCTCTGGTCCAGTTTTTGGGGTTCATTATAATGGGCTAGTTTAAAGAAATGGGAAAACCAATTACAACTCGATACGACGTTGCAGAATATTTGCGAACGCCCGAAGAAATGGCCTCCTATCTCGAGGCATGTCTTGAAGAAGCCAACGGCGACGCTGCATTTGTTGCAAAGGCTCTCGGTAATATTGCCCGGGCAAAGGCATGTCGCAGGTCGCCCGCGATGCGGGTGTTTCGCGTGAAAGTTTGTACAAAGCACTATCAGGCGAGAGAACTCCCGGGTTCGACACCATCCTCAAAGTGATCGGAGCGCTAGGACTTAAACTTCACGCGGAGCCAAATTGAGTTGCGTTGACGAAGATTTTTCCTTAAGCACAACCATACCGTTGACTATCTGCAAAAGCCCACCCGTGAGCAAGGGCGATGTCGAATGGCGGCGTTGGGTGGATCGCTCTTGCATACGCGCGTGCCTTTGCATTTGATTGTGACGTGTGAGTTTTTGCATTTGGGAGTAAACTAATGAGATGAAAAACAAAGCTGACGCGCAAAATGCGGTTATAGGCGTCGGTTGGTATCGGGCAGAGCAGTGGCAAAGGCTTCTCGAAATCTCTGAAGATCGAAACAATCTTGAAGAAACGCATGAAGCGTGGTTTGCTGTAGCTGAGAAAACAATAAAAACTGCGGAATTGTCGCCCCGAGCCAGAAAGGTCGACATTGATGTCGAAGACCTGTTAAGTTGGTGCAACGCTCGCGGGTTTGATGTGAACAGCACTGCCAGAGCTCAGTATGTAGCTGACAAACTTCGAAAGGAAGATCATGCCCGAAACAAAGAAACGGATTCCTAAACGGCCTCCGACCATCTGCCAATTCAAGATCTCGCTGCTCGGCATTTCGCCGACGATTTGGCGGCGGATTTTAGTGCCGGAAAGCTATACGTTCTGGGATTTGCATGTTGCGATACAGGACGCAATGGGGTGGCTTGATTATCACCTTCATCAATATCGCATTTTTGATTTTTTTACCGAAGAAATCGTCCAGTTCGGCATTCCGTTCGACGACATCGGCGATGACGGTATCGAGCCGAGCTGGGATGCAGAAATTGATGCATACTTTATCGATCCGGGCGACGAAGGCATATACGAGTACGATTTTGGCGACGGTTGGCAGCATGAGGTGCTGCTCGAAGGTGTATTCCTTGGCGAAATAGGCGTGAAATATCCGAAATGCATCGGCGGCGAAATGGCCTGCCCGCCCGAAGACTGTGGCGGCATTGGCGGCTATGAAAACCTGCTGAACATCCTCAAAAATCCCAAGGATGAAGAACATGAATTTATGGTCGATTGGTTAAAGAGCCACGAAAAAAAATATTACCCGTTCGACCCCGCCGCATTCGACGCGGAAAAAGTCCGCTTTGATAATCCTAAAAAGCGTTGGCGTCAGGCATTTTCGGATACATAATTTTTCGGTTTATTAAAAAGACTTTCACGCAGATGACAGCCTTTTTATGTATAGAGAGCTTTGAAAAACTTTGCTACTTTAATCCGCCCGGTCGAAAATTATTTCCTATTAGTGCATTCGCGGCTTATTTTTTTGCCGCGAATGCACGAATAATAGCGGTATCGAGTTTTACGTTCAACGCGCTGCTAGGAAGAACGGAGGTTATTCAAAAAAACTCAACCAGAAAACCACCTCAGAGAAAGTTTTCATGATATGCGATTACATTTAATAAATCTGTTTATTTTTCTTGCCATTTTCGCCTTCACGGGCTCCAGCTTAGCGCAGCACCATGATCCGACAGCCAAGACATTGTCCACGAACGCCGAGCTGGGCGAGATCAGTTTTCCGACATCGGGGCCGGCTGAGGCGCAGAAGCTTTTTATTCGCGGCGTATTGCTTCTTCACAGCTTTGAGTACGCAAGCGCGCAAAGTGCGTTTGCCGAAGCGAGGCGGCTCGCGCCGGATTTTGCGATGGCGGCATGGGGCGAGGCGATGACATACGATCACAGGATCTGGGGCGAGCAGAACAGAAGCGCGGCATTGGCGGCGCTTGCACGGCTTGGAGCGACGCCGGCCGAACGCAGAGCAAAAGCTCCGACATTGCGCGAAAAGATGTACTTGGACGCCGTTGAGAAACTTTATGGCGAGGGTAGCCAAACTGAAGTAGCCGAGGCGTACTCAAGGGCGATGGAGGCGATCACAAAGCAGTTTCCGGATGACATTGAGGCTCGTGCTTTTTATGCGCTCTCGCTTTTAGGGCTGACCGGAACAACGCGAAATACCGAGAACTATATGCGTGGTGCTGCGGTTGCCGAAGAAATATTCGCCGTCAATCGAAAGCATCCCGGCGCGCTGCACTACCTGATACACGCATACGACGATCCGGTTCATGCCCCGCTTGGGCTTCGTGCCGCACGGCTTTATGGAACGGTCGCAAAGGGCGCGTCGCACGCACAGCATATGCCGTCGCACATCTTTTTCGCGCTCGGAATGTGGGACGATGCGATCTCGGCGAATATCGATTCGATGAAAACCGCGCGCGACGCCGGACAGGGCGGCTATCATCCCTTGCATTGGCTCGAACATGCATACCTGCAGATCGGAAAGGAACAGGAAGCCGCGAAGCTCGTTTCGATCATCGAAGAAGATGTAAAGAAAAACGCATCGCGTTATGCGCGAAGCCACTTGGCGCGAGCACGTGCGACCTTTCTTGTCGAATCGAACAGCACGCCTGCTCCGTCGATGTTCGAACCGGTTGACTCCACCGGATTTGCTTCTGCATCTGAGTTTTCGGGGCACGATCTCGCGATCGGGCTAAAGCTTGTCCGGATGAAAGATCTGACAGCGGCGCGAGCGGCCCTCGAACGTCTTCGCGCGCGTCTGGCCGCAGACCAACAATCATTGGCGAAGAACAAGGAAGTTGCAGAACGATACGACGCAAGTTCGCAAAGCGACATCGATATCACGCAGGTGATGGAGATGATGCTCGATGCCGCGATCGAATTTGCCGCTGGAAAAAAAGACGGCGCGATTCGCAAAGCGGTTTCAGCCGCTGAAATGGAAGACAAACTCGTTTTCGAATACGGCCCGCCGATGACCGTAAAGCCGCCATGGGAATTCGCCGGCGAAATGTATATTGAAATGGGCCGTCAAAAGGATGCGGTCGATGCGTTTGAGCATGCGCTCAAAAGATATCCAAACCGTCGAATCTCAGTTGCCGGCATTCGCGCCGCAAACGCCGCATTGGCGAAGAAATAAAATGTGCAGAAATATCAAAATGCTTTTTAACTTTGAGCCGCCGGCAACTAGCGATGAGGTGAACGCGTCGGCGTTGCAGTTTGTGAGAAAGCTTTCGGGATTTAACAAACCGTCGAATGCCAACGAAGCCGCGTTCGAGCTTGCCGTCGAACGCGTTTCCGCCGCGGCGCAGGAAATGCTGAATTCGCTGGTAACAAACGCACTGCCGCGGAATCGTGAAATTGAGGCCGAAAAGGCAAAACTCAGATCAGCCCAAAGATTTGTTTAACCGGGATTACGCATTAGGAAAGTTCGGTCCGAAATAGTGAAAAATGAATAACGAAAAGAGTTCTTTGAAAAACTTCCTTTGGTTTTTTGTGTCATGCCG
The DNA here is from genome assembly GCA_050748285.1 of Pyrinomonadaceae bacterium. Lineage (GTDB taxonomy): Bacteria > Acidobacteriota > Blastocatellia > Pyrinomonadales > Pyrinomonadaceae > OLB17. The sequence continues at coordinate 113 of JBOGOW010000406.1, read as the reverse complement.
TTTTGGACCTAACACTTGTCCGAGTTGACTCTTATTCGTGCATTCGTGGCCGATTTTTCTGTTTTTTGCCACGAATGCACGAATAAGAAACGTCTCAACGCATGTTCTGGAAC
>JBOGOW010000405.1:0-3831 GCA_050748285.1 Pyrinomonadaceae bacterium | reverse complement strand
GCGTTGAGACGGTGTAAACAAGTTTCGAACCGTCGCTATTTGGACGATAGCTCAACACGGCCTGGTCGCCTTTTGTTGTTTCAGTTACTCGACCATTTTCGGCGTCGAACGTCGCAAGATTTGCGCGGCCTTCTTGTGCAACGGTCGCGATGATCGAGCGGCCGTCAACGGTCCAAATCGGCGAATTTCCGCCACCGGCGCGCGGCGGAGCATTATCGCCGCCGACGCCGCTGCCGACGTCGTAATCGAATGCAGTCGTAAGATTTTTCGGCTTTGCATTCGGGGTGATATCGAGAACCCAGAGGTCAGGCTGCGTATATGATTTGACCGGATTCGTCACTTCGCTTGCCGTGAACGCAAACCGTTTCCCATCGGGACTAAGACTAAGAGCGCCGACACCCATGTCGATCTTCGTCAGAAATTCGGTCTGCCCGCCGCTGGCTGAAACGGAAAATATTTCTGTCCGCGGCGTGTCATAATAAGGCTCGGGATTTCGATTTGTTGCATAATAAACGCGCGAGCCATCTTTTGCCCATACGAAATTACCCTCCGAAAACTCGCCGCTTGTAAGCTGCTTCGGCGTCGGTTTGTCTCCTGGATTTGTCGGCGCGGCTACGACCCAAAGATGCTGCGGTCGCGTCGGGTCGTTGTAACCGCCGCCATCCGAGCGATAAACAGCACGAGTGATAACGCGTACATCGCTTTCGCGTGCATCGGGTGTCGGAGGCTTTCCTTGTTTTGCGATGTCGTCCGGTTTTGCATTATTGCCGAAGGCGATCCATTTGCCGTCCGGCGACCACAGCGGCCCGCCCGCACCGCGCACCAGACTCGTCAATTGAAACGCTTCGCCGCCGGCCATAGACAGAATGAAAATCTGCGGCGAATCCGGCTTGCCGTCTTTCTCCGTAACCCGCACAAATGCAAGCATTTTCCCATCGGGTGAAAATTCCGGTGCGGAATCGCGGGTGCCGCTTGTCAATCTAATTGGCTCTTGGTTTCCGCTTGTCGCCACTGACCAGATCGATGTGTCATAGCCATCCTTTTTTGCATTGACCGTAACTTTGACAAACACCACTTTCGATCCGTCCGGCGAAACCTGCGGGTCGCCGACCCAAGAAAAATCAAACAAATCTTTTTCGGTAATGCTGCGTTTCTGTGCAGAAACTGCGATTGCAAAAACGAGAACAAATATAGACAAACGGACAAGGGTTTTTCGCATTGAACACTCCTGAGTTGAAATGGGTTTTTATTAGGGAATTAGATTAACACGAAGACGACGATTCGGAATAGTGAATAGCCGCACCCGTTATTCACTTTACGCTATTCGTTATTCACTATTCCGAAAATTTTCTTATTTTGACGCGGCCTGAAGTTCCTTGAGCAACTCGGCCGGTGTCCATTCGTTGCCGGCAAAGATCTTTGTAACTTTACCGTCGGGCGCGATTACGGCGGTTCGCATGGTAAAAGTGCCTACAAATTCTTTCATGGTAAAAAAATCCAATGTTGGGTATTATTATGAAAGATGAAGCTAACAATGAAACCCACAGTTTGTATTTTTTCTATTCTTATCGCGGCTTCGATCTGTGTTGGCCAAGTCGCTTCTACTGAGAAATGGACACGCATCGAGTCGGAAAAAGGCGAAGTATCGATTTCTGTACCGCCCGGTTTTCTTGTCGATGTCGAAAAGCGCGACACGGGACGATTCTTTCAAATCATGGCTTACAGCAATGGTGTGAAAATAGAAATGCTAGTCCAAAAGGATAGTGACAGCAAAAATCGCATCAAGCGAGTTTCGCCTATTGGTTACGAGCAAATATACGAATTTAAAATCAAAAGTATTGAGGGCAGGGAGATGGTCTCGCATGCGAATGCGAAGAGTTCAAGGAGAATTTACATTGCTTCGGGAGACCGGTTTTACAACCTACACGTCGAATCGTTGTCCGCTACGAGCGCTGAGTTGAGTCGATTTCTTTATTCTATAATGGTAGCAGGTCAGCCTTTGTATAAACGTAAGGCGACCGTCAATTTTCCCGAGGAACAAGTGTTAGCGTCGTCGCTTGCGACTAGTACAGAAGTTAGGGAGGCGTTCGCCCGCAAGTTTAATAAGCAAAAGGCAAATGTCGAATTTCGAGATGAATCAACGTTCGTAGAACTAACGCCACTATCTGCTGGAATGACACCTGCGATAATCGTCGATAAACCTTTTCCAAGGATGACTTCGGTGACTGGAATTGGAGTACATTCACGTTCGACTAGCCAGTTTCAAGCGAAGCTCGTTGTCAATTTTCTTGCGAACGGCGACGTCGGCGATATTGTTGTATATTCGAATTCCAACAAAAGTTACGCTAAAGCATGTGTGGAGGCGGTGAGGAAGATCAGATTCGTGCCGGCGAAAGATGGGAATAAGAACATTGACTCACTCGCAGTCGTCGACTACCGCACAATGATAGCTGAGTTTCCCGTTGGGCCGGTGGTGATTTCTAGACCGTGAATTAATTAAAAGGCGGCAGATATTTAAGAATGTTTGCTCAGTTTTTCGCTTTTCCCAATTCGTTTAGAAGCTGAGCCGGTGTCCATTCGTTGCCGGCAAAGATCTTTGTAACTTTGCCGTCGGGCGCGATTACGGCGGTTCGAAGTGAATGGTTGATTTGCGTCTTGTCGTTCGCATCGATTTCATATCGGAGCCCGAAAAAATCGGCGATCTTTTTTACTTCGTTGTCGTTGCCGACGGTCAGTTGCCACACGCCGAGATCGGTCGCGCCTTTGCCCATATATCCGAGGCCGTATGCACGGAGTTTTGCCGGCGTGTCATTCTCCGGGTCGAATGAGATCGAGAGCAAGGCAAACTTTTCTTTCAGGGCGTCGTCTTTATTTATCAGGTTTGCCAGATCGCTGAAGTTTGTTGACATCTTGATGCAATAATCGGGCAGAGGACAACGTGCGTAGATAAACGTGATCGCCAGAGCCTTCCCGCGAAAATCTTTGATCGAAATTCGCTTGCCATCCTGATTCGTTAGCGAAAAATCGCGCACGGTTTGTCCGACCTGAGCAAAATTTTCATTCACCGGCGGTGCGGGCTGATTCGGATTGGCGACTGCGACGATGCCGATCTTTTCGAGCCAAAACGGTTCTTTTGCCGAGTTGTCAACAACCAATTCCGCGCGGATCTCGGCTCCGGGCTGAAGCTCATCCCAGACCCAATCTTCGTGGATCGGGAAATCCATTGTCATCGCTTCCATAAAACCCGGAATGTCTTCATGGTCGATCTTTGCTTTCTTTGCGACCTTATCGACCGATACGATTTTGCCTTTCAAAGTGTAGCGTTTTGCGGTAGAGGGTGAATTTGAATTCGCCGCTCCGCCGCTCTGACAAGAAGAAAAAGCGAAAGCGGCGATCATCATCAAAAGTGCGTATTTCATATATAAATCCAAATTTTCAGTCTCTAGTGCATTGTAACCTAAATTATTCGAACGCCTTTTTTGTTCCATTCGTTCTGCCGACCGCTCCGGTGTTTCGATTCTGCGCGGGGCATCTATGTTTCTGTGAAACGTTTGAAACAAATGAAACGCCTGAAACGGATGAAACATTTGAAACATCTGAAACGCGTAACAGCGGGAATGCCGGGCTGATCCGATCAAGTAGGTCGAATTCATTACGAGAGTTGCTTTCTGTGTGTTTCGAATAATCAGCCATTGAGGTTTCGGTCGCACCGGCAGAATGTTACCATACCACAGCGTTGCAGGCATTGTCAAGTGTTTTATTCACGCAACGCCGCACATCTTTGCACAAGCCCGCACGTAAGTAAGGGCGATACGCGCATCTCCGTGCCGA
>JBOGOW010000404.1:0-3832 GCA_050748285.1 Pyrinomonadaceae bacterium | reverse complement strand
TTTCAGCACACTGTATTTTCGAACTCTGCTCAAGTCTGCCAAACGAAATATCAAGCAATTACTGCTCGATCAAACGAAGGTTTGCGGCGTCGGGAACATCTACGCTTCCGAAGCGATGTTCATCGCCCGCGTCAATCCGCTTGCTGCTGCAAACACGATATCTGCAAAAAAAGCGACAGCATTGCGCGAAGCTATTCTCGCCGTAATGAATGAAACGCTCGAACTCGGGAAAAACATTTCGCCCGACAAAGAAAACATCGGCGGCAATATTTACGGCGCCGATTCCGATGCAGAATGGCGTGTTTACGGACGCGAAGGCGAGCCATGTCCGCGATGTGAAAAGCCGATCAAAAGGATCGTCCAGGGAACAAGATCGACTTTTTTCTGCCCGAAATGTCAGCGTCGATGACTTTGTCGAATAGAAATTCGGGACTATTATCCGATTGGAGGTCATAAAATGAAACTGCGAAATTTGATTGTAATATGCGTGATTCTGCTTATTACGTATTCGATGTCTGCCAAAACATTTTGTGCGTGCTGTGCCGAACCCGGAACATATATGATCCGAACCGGCAAGCCCGCCGATTACCAGATCGATCTGCTTAAAGAAATGAAATTCGACAAGGATGCGTTTCTTTATATGACCGAAGCCGGATTCGAGAGCATAAAAGGGCTTTCGTCGATCGAGAAGGAATTCGATGATGAATCCTGGATGGCGTCGCCGGGCGGCATGAATCTTGTAAACATTTTCACTGGAAAAACGTGGTCGTTTACGATAAAAAGTCCGAAAGGAAAAACCGGAACTCTCGTCCTGCCGATGCCTTCGCAGATGCTGACATTCAAGGTGGATATTCACGACGAAGAAGATCGTCCTAACGGTCCGCTCCTTTACAAGGAATTTCGTTTCAAGGGAACGGTCTTGCGCGGCACGGGTTTTTTTGCCTCAAGCATCGTAAAACCGACCTCTTATTTTCTTGTGTTTCAAGGCCGCGGCAACGGCTGCGACAATGCCGAGGATTTCAACAACTGGAATCTCGAGATAACCGGCAAAAATGCGAAGTACCAATTCTTCGGCGAGTTGAAGAGCGGCAGAATTGTAGTTGAAGAAATCGAAATACCCTGATTTCGCCTTTCGGGGCAACTCTGGTTAAATTTCCAATTCGTGTTTTGTTTGGTGTGTTTTTGTGTAATTTAGTGGATTTCTTCTTAACCAGAAAATAATATCCACGAAATTACACGAATCCACACGAACAATTCTTTTATTTAACGCCTTCACGATAGAGGTTTCGCTTGACAGTTTGCCGATTAAATCGCATTATTGCGTTTAATGATCGTGGTGAGTTAATGCGACTTGCGACCACGTTAAATAATCCGCTAAACAGCTAACAGACAATTCAAAGTTTTGAAAAAAGTCTCGCTGTTTGGCGAGGCTTTTTTGGTTTTTTGCCACTGATGAACACGGAAAAAACAGATCTGAAGTTGTTCGGTTTGTTTTGTTATCTGCGTCCATCTGTGTTGATCTGTGGCTAATTTTCTTATGAAAAACTTTCGCGAAATACTCGAATCCGACCGCGTGCTCGTTTTTGACGGCGCGGTTGGCACGCGGCTCTACGATAAGGGCGTTTACATCAATCGCAGCTACGACGAACTCAATCTCACCGCACCCGATCTTGTCCGAGAGGTTCACGAAGAATACCTGAAAGCAGGCGCCGATGTTATCGAGACAAATTCGTTTGGGGCTACGCGACATAAACTTAAGCCATACGGTCTGGAAACAAAAGTAAAAGAGATCAACATTGCTGCAGCGCGAATTGCGCGTGAAGCGGCGGGCGAGAATGCCTATGTCGCAGGCGCTATCGGGCCGCTTGGGATTCGAATCGAGCCGTTTGGGCCGACGGCGTTCGACGAGGCAAAGGAGATGTTCAAAGAGCAGGCGGAAGGTTTGCTCGAAGGCGGTGTCGATCTTTTTGTGCTCGAAACTTTTTCCGAGCTCACGGTGATCGAGCAGGCGATTCGGGCGGTTCGAGAGATAACCGATCTGCCGATAATCGCGCAGATGACGATTCAGGATAATCTCAAGACGACATTCGGAACCGCACCGGAAACCTTCACCGCAAGATTGGATGAACTCGGCGTCGATGTGATCGGGCTGAATTGCGGAATGGGGCCGACGCACGTTTTGAACGCTCTCGAAAAGATGCGAACCGTTACCCGAAAACCGCTTTCTGCACAGCCGAACGCCGGTTTGCCGCGCGATGTGCAGGGGCGACAGTTTTATATGGGCTCGCCCGAATATATGGCCGAATTCTCGCGGCGTTTCGTTCAGGCCGGTGCTAAATTCGTCGGCGGCTGCTGCGGTACGACGCCGACGCATATCAAGCTGATCGCTGAGGCGATCCGTTCCGTCAGCCCGCGTCATTCGATCAGCGAGACACGAAAAGAAAGCGCTCACGTTGCCGAGCTAACGCCGGTCGATGTCGAGGTTGTGCCGGCGGAAGAACGCAGCCGCTGGTCGGCAAAGATAGCCCGCGGCGAGTTCGTCACATCGGTCGAGGTTCTGCCGCCAAAAGGCTGCGATGCCGAGAAGACGCTCGATTCCATACGCCTGCTGAAAGACGCAGGCGTTGACGGCGTTAATATTCCCGACGGCCCGCGTGCGCAGACGCGAATGTCGGCACAGGCAACCGCCGTTTTGGTCGAACGCGAGATCGGCATCGAGGCTGTTTTGCATTACTGCTGCCGTGATCGAAATCTGCTTGGAATGATGTCCGACCTGCTTGGAGCCGCTGCCTTGGGGCTGCACAACCTGCTCATCATCACCGGCGACCCGCCAAAAATGGGGCCGTATCCGGATGCGACCGCCGTATTCGATATCGACGCAATCGGCCTGACGAACATGGTAAACAAGCTCAATCATGGCCTCGATCTCGGCAACAACCCGATCGGCAAACCGACAGCGTTCTCGATCGGCGTCGGCGTAAATCCAGGCGCGGTGAATATGGAAGAAGAGATACGCCGCTTCGAATGGAAGGTCGAGGCCGGTGCCGAATACGCCATCACGCAGCCGGTTTTCGACACCGAGCAGCTAAAGCGATTTCTGGGGATGATCGAACATGTTCGTATTCCGATAGTCGCGGGCATCTGGCCGCTGGTCAGCTATCGCAATGCCGAATTTATGCATAACGAGGTGCCGGGCGTAAACGTAACGCCCGAGATCCTCGAACGCATGCGCATCGCCTCCGACAAAAACAAGGAAACCGCCCGCGAAGAAGGCATCACCATCGCCCGCGAATCTTTATTGGAAGTCCGCGACGTGATCCAGGGCGTGCAAGTCTCGGCCCCATTCGGCAATGTAAAATACGCCCTCCAGGTTTTCGACGTTTTGTCAGAACCGCCTGCTTTAGCTGGCAGCTTAACTTAAGAACGAGTCTTGCGCCCTGCGACATCTTTTTGACTGGAGCGGTGAACGCCTCGTTCACCTTCGCTTTTCGAACACATCTCGTAATCGAAGAACCGGTCGCTACCCCGACACGTCGGGGTTCTGACAAAGGATCAACCGGACGAGCGACCGCTCCAGTCGTCGGCTGTCCGTTGGTTGTCCGCAGGGTGTCCGCTCGGATTTGCGGACACGCAAATTACTGAAACTGCTGGTTTTATAGGAATCTGAAGCTGTAAAACCCGCTGTTTTTGAAAAAAAATCCTTAAAACGTGAAAGTGTTAAAAACATTACACTTATCGGATTTCAGATGCAATCCCGTTGTGGACAAGATCTGTCAACTTTCCTTAAATTCGCGAACCTTGGATTATCAAAGATCTGCCCGGCATTACACAC
>JBOGOW010000403.1:0-3837 GCA_050748285.1 Pyrinomonadaceae bacterium | reverse complement strand
AACTTTTCCGCCCTGTTCGCGACGACATGGTTGATGGGTGCCGATTAGCGAACGATCGAGAGCACGCGAGCCGAAAGTTACATCGTAGTCGCCGGACATGATCGGATCTACGAGCTTTGACATTTCGTCGATCGGCGTCGAAAGATCGGCGTCGCTGAATAGAGCGATGTCGGCCGAAGCTGCAAGCAGTCCTGTTCTTACGGCGAAACCCTTGCCCTTGTTTTCATTGTAACGGATAACGTTCGAAGCGATTTTAGGAAATTGGCCGCAGACGGCGCTGGAAATTTCTGCGGTCGAATCTTTTGAGCCGTCATCGACGACGATAACTTCCGTGTTCGGAGAATCAATTAAAAAAGTGAAAATCTTTTCGAGAGAATCACCAATCCGCTCTTCTTCTTCAAATGCCGGAATGATAATAGATAGTTCGGGTTTCATCGGGCAAAGGCTAGATGTTAAAGGCTGCGGCCAAAAAAGTAAATCCGGGCGATTATGTATCAATAATAGATGAATCAAAATGTTCGATTCGGCAATTGGGCAATCGGCAACTTCGATGGCTTTCACGGCAACTAAACTGTGCTACAATTTTGGGTGAAGATGGGAAAAAGTTTTATCGTAGTTGCGTGTGTTTTGGCCGGTATCGGAGCGGTTGCCGGAGGTTTATTCGGCAGGCTGCAGAATTCGGCATCCGCCGGCACCTCGATTACATCGGGGCGAATCGTTTCCGATTACAGGGAAGCTCTGGACGTTATCAGCGAAAATTACGGCGGCAAAACCGATCTCGAAGCGGTTTCCGACACGTCGATTCAGGGCATGTTGTGGACTCTCGACCCACACTCTTCGTTCTTTACACGCGACGAATTCAAGAAGCTCTCCGAAGAGCAGTCTTCGCAATTTTACGGCATCGGCGTTTCGATCCTTCAACATCGCGACGGCGTTTACATCCAATCGATAGTGCCGGGAACTCCTGCGGACAATGCAGGTTTGCGTTACGGTGATCGATTTGTCGAAGTGGACGGCAAAGACGCCACCGAATGGACGAGCGGCGAGGTGTCGAAGAATGTTCGCGGAACACGCGGCACAACGGTCAATATCAAGGTCGAACGCGCGGCTTCGAATGCGCCATTGATGCTCGATATAGTTCGTGGCGGCGTGCCACTTCCGTCGATCCGAAATTATTTTATGCTGCCTGACGGCGTTGGCTACATCGGCCTGACCGGCGGGTTTCAGGAGACGACCTCCGAAGAACTGAACGAAGCTCTCAAGGACTTAGATAAACAAGGAATGCGGAGCGTCATACTCGATCTCCGCGGCAATCCTGGCGGCATTTTGGAGCAAGCCGTAGCGGTCGTCAGCCGATTTGTCCCGGCAGAACAAACCGTAGTTTCGGTCAAAGGAAGATCGAATTACGCAGTTTCACGTGAGCTAAAAACGAGCGGCAAAGACGTTGAAAAATTGCCGTTGGTTGTGATGATGAACGGCGGTTCGGCGTCCGCGTCCGAAATAGTAGCAGGTGCGATACAGGATTACGGTCGCGGCATCATCGTCGGCACGGACAGCTTTGGCAAAGGGTTGGTTCAGCGAGTTTTCCGAATGCCATACGGAACAGGTTTGACGCTCACGACGGCGCGCTATTACACGCCATTTGGACGTTCGCTTCAGAGAGATTATTCGAGCGGGTCGATCTACGATTACTACACGCACCATGAAGACGAGGCGGCGGTTGGCGATACCGAAGTTTCGAAACCGGCGGGCGTTCCGGTCACGCTTCCTGACGGTCGGATATTGTTCGGCGGTCGCGGAATCGAGCCGGACGTGGATGCCAAGGGTGATCCATTCAATGCACTGCGCGCGAGGATAAACGATGCGGCGTTTTACTTCACGCGGCAGTTGGTCGCCGGAAAGGTCGCCGGTCTTGAAGCCTACAAGGTTGAAAAGCAGAATCAGATCCGCAATGTGCAATCTTCGTCGTTTCCGATCAATGACAAATTGTTCGATGCGTTTCGGCAGTTTACCATCTCGGATAAAAAAAGCGGGTTGACGGCGGCGAATATAGCATCCGAATCCGAATACGCTAAAACACGCTTGCGACTTGAGATTACGACGGCCAATTATTCGAACGAAGCCGGCATACAGGTGTTGCTTGAAACCGATCCGCAAATTATCAGGGCAACAGAATCGATGACGGCCGCGAAACAGCTTGTTGAAAAAAGTTTCGCGTTGCTTAGGTGAATGAACTTTAGTTTGGGCGAGGAAAAGCTTCGTATCATGCGAGGCTTTTCGATTTTTTAGGTGGACGAAATCCGCCGAACTTTCTCAATCTTCAATAAGTAAAGTAAAATAGCGACAGCGTTTTGATGTATAAACAGATAGGAATTTTGACAGGCGGCGGCGACGCGCCGGGCTTGAACGCCGTGATTCGCGCGGTCGTGCGAACGGCCATCGGCAAATACGGAATGAAATGCGTCGGCATCGAGGACAGCTTCGAAGGCATTCTCGGCGAGACGCATACGATGAGTTTGACGCGAAAAACCGTCAGCGGCATCTTGCCTCGAGGCGGCACGATCCTCGGAACGCGAAATCGAGGCAGTTTCGTTAAAATGGTCGATGGCAAGCCATCGTATTCCGAATTGCCGCTTGGAGAGGCTCTTGCGAATTTGGACATACTCGAGATCGAGGCGTTGATCGCGATCGGCGGCGAAGGAACGCTCGCCATCGCTGAACAGTTTCATAAACGCGGTTTTCCCGTTATCGGTGTTCCGAAAACGATCGACAACGATCTTGCCGCGACCGAGTTGACATTCGGATTTATGACCGCGATCGATGTTGCGACCGAGGCACTGGATAGACTGCACACGACCGCCGCGTCGCACGACCGGGTGATGATACTCGAGGTGATGGGACGAAACACCGGCTGGATCGCGCTTCATGCCGGGCTAGCCGGCAGCGCGGACATTATATTGATTCCGGAGATACCGTTTTCGTTCGAATCGGTGTTGAAGAAGGTCGAAGAACGTGAAAAAAGCGGGTCGCGGTTTACAAATATCGTTGTCGCCGAAGGCGCGACCGAAGTCGGAAAAAGCGAAATATATTCGGATCGGAGGGAGTTGCGGCTTGGCGGCATAGGCGAACATGTCAGGCAGGTTATCGAACGGACGACCGGCAAAGAATCGCGCTGCGTTGTGCTCGGGCATCTGCAGCGCGGCGGAAGCCCGAACGCATTTGATCGGATGTTGGGAACTAATTTTGGAGCTTGCGCCGTGCGCGCACTTTCCGAAGGCGAGACGGGTAGAATGGTCGCGCTGCAGGCCGGCACGATAATTACGGTGCCTCTTGACGAAGCGTGTACCACGATCAAAACTGTACCTGCCGACGGGCAGCTTGTCCGCACTGCGCGAGACATCGGCATCTCGTTCGCCGCACCGAAAGAATTGGATCACTGAATGGCGAGTTTCGAGTTTCGGGTTCCGAGTTTCGAGTTGGAACACGAGTAGAACTTGAAACTTGAAACCTGAAACTATCGACCTATGGAAGAAGCAAAAAAGAAATTAAAAGCCGAGTTGGCAGCGCTCGAGGAAGAACTCCATTTCAGGCTGCCGGCCGAAATTCAGAAGGCGCGCGAGTTTGGTGATCTGCGTGAGAATGCCGAATATAAAGCGGCTATGGAGCGCCAGTCGATTGTGCAGGCACGCATTACGCAGGTGCGGCAGCGGATAGGCGAAATGAATTCGATCGACGTCGCGCAGCTTCCGAAAGACCGCGTGGCCTACGGTTCGAACGTGGTTTTGTTCGATCTTGAAAAAGAAGAAAAGGTTTCATATCGCCTCGTGACACCTGAAG
>JBOGOW010000402.1:0-3842 GCA_050748285.1 Pyrinomonadaceae bacterium | reverse complement strand
CGAGTTCAGCTTGTGAATTGCGCAAAATGCGTAACATGTGTGCCGGAACTGAAAGCGATAAAACTTGGAACACGAATGTTCTATTGCTCAGCAAAATGTTTCGAAAAGTCGGCAAAAGTTTCGAAATAGTGAAAAGTGAATAGCGTATAACGAATAACTGTCGGACGTTATTCACTATTCCGGTTTGGATTCACGGCACAAAGGTTCTTAGGTACCAACCGATCATTTGCTCTCCAAATAGCAGTGCGGCGACGGAACCGATTCCGAGGAAAATGCCGAAAGGAATTTGTGCCTGAAGATTTCTGTCTTTCTGGTTCACGATCATCGCGATTCCGATAAGAGCACCGGCGAACGAAGCCAGCAGAATCGATAAAAAGGCCAGCCGCCAACCGAGCAGCGCTCCGAAGCCCAGCATCATTTTTACGTCGCCTAAACCCATCGCCTCGACACCGCGCAGCTTTTTCCAAATCGCGCCGACAAGCCATAGCGAACCGCCGCCCGCGAGTGCGCCTAATACAGCTCCCAAAACTGAAACTGCCCAGGTTGGATAGCTCGTCATCGATGACAGCGGTGTGTAATTCATATCGCTGAAAATCATGCCGAAAGCGAGCGGGTAAACAATTCGAATCAAAACCGCAAACGCGAAAAACGGATATGTTATCAAGTTAGGCAGGATCATATGCTCAGCATCGATGAACATCAGGGCGATAGTTACCGCGACGAAGATCAGCCCGACTGGAAGCAAGACATCGAAGCCAAACCGCCAATAGACGAGAACGAATGATAATGCCGTGAGCAGCTCGACCGCCGGATAGCGGATCGAGATCGGTTCTTTGCAATTGCGGCATTTTCCGCCGAGTATCAGCCAGCTAAAGATCGGGATATTGTCGTAACCTTTGATCGGCTTTGAACATTTTGGGCAAGCAGAGTTTGGAAAGACGATCGATTCTTCATTCGGGACGCGGTGAATCACGACATTCAAAAAACTGCCGATGATCGCACCGAGTGCGAATATGAAAATGAAACCGACAAATTCGGGAACTCCGAAGATCGATTCAAATGAGGCGAGGAGCAATGACATGTATAGTGTAAGTACCGCCTGCGGCGGCGTAGTTTTTTGCAAAAGCCCGCGCGTAAGCAAGGGCGATATCAGGTCGCAGATTAACTCGGCCTGCCGCCAAAAAAGCGGGATTCTGGATCTCTCACACGCAAGCAGTGATGCTTGCGTTCCAGTCGTATTGCCGAAACGCGACTGGAACGCAGGCGTCCCGCCTGCCGTTCTTTTGCATTTCTTTGCACGGAGATGCGTGTTCCGCCCTTACTTGCGTGCGGGCTTCCGCACTCCGAACTCTGCATGGATATGCTCGTATCGCCCTTGCTAACGCGCGGGCTTTTGCAAACATCTGCAGCTGCTTATACCGCCTCAGACTGCGACGTAAAGTTAAATTCCTTGACCTTCAAAGCCGGAAGTAATGAACCGCCGCCGCCTTCGCTGCTGCCGACGCGTTCGGGTGTGCCGATCATCAGAACGTTTCCGGGACCGAGCATTTGAACGGTCGATTGGTTGAAGCGGAAATTCTTTAGCGGATACGCGATCTTGCCGTTTTCGATCAGCCAAACGCCGTCGCGTGTCAGGCCTGTCGAACTCGCCGTTCGCGGATCGGTCGTCCGAATATACCAAAATCTGCCGACCAATATTCCACGCGTCGTCGATTTTATCATTTCTTCGACGGTCGATGGTTTGCCGTTAGTTTCGATAATAGTATTAACCGGGCCGGGTGTCGGTTCCTTGCCTTTTTGCTTTGCCCAGTAGCGATTGTAGGTCAAAGTTTCCAATACACCTTTGTTTATCATTGTGATCTTTTCCGCCGGAATCCCGCCCTGTGCAGATTGAGAACCCGGAAGATCGGGGTGCCACGGGTTGCTGTACATTGTTATCTTTTCGTCGAATACCTTCTCGCCCAATTTCGTCTTTCCGCCCGTTGCAGAAAACACGCTTCGGCCTTCTTCTGCGCTCCGAGCGTTGAATCCGAAACCGAATCCGCCGATCAGATCGGCGACTGCCTGCGGTTCGAGAATCACCGTGTAGATTCCCGGCTCGATGGCTCGAGTGCCGCGTCCGTCGAGACATTTGCGGATCGATTCTTTTGCGATTCGTATCGTGTCGAGCTTTGCGATGTTATTATGACTTCGCAGGAAATATCCCGAGCTCTGACCGTCGGTTGTACGAGCGGTTACAGACAGGCCGACACCCGTCGAGTTTTCGAATTCGAAATTTCCGTTCTTCGTCGCGCTGCCGCCGGCTTGTGAGTTTGCCGAATGAAAACCCGCACCGATAACGCCGGCTTTCTCACATTCTGTCAAAATTGCGCCGATCTGCTTCGCCCGATCAGCAAGTGAAAGATTTGCAGTGGCCTCGAAAAAGCTGTTGGTCGGTTTATAACTTTGCTTACCGAGCGTCGGTGTATATTCGCGATCTTGCGGTGCGTTTCGCGCGATCTTTTCGGCCTGTTCGACCATCGCTTTTAGGCTTTCGTCGTCAAGATCGTTTGTCGATGCAGAACCGCGCTTGCCGCCGATCCAAACGTTGATATTCGCACTTCGGCCTTCGCGTGAACCGCTGGTGTGCACGTTGTTTGCGGCAAAACGCAGATGCGTCTGTTTGTTGCTGCCAACATTCGCCGACGCATCATCCGCCTTTGTAAACGAAAGTATTTTGCCTGTCAGCGTCTTTACTTCTTCTTCGGTCAAAAGCATTATTCGTGATCCTCCAATTGGCCGGCCTGTGTTCCGGACGCCGTATTCAAAACATTCACATTGCGAAATCTTGCCGGCGGACAGCCGTGCGAAACGGCGTTCGACTGGCCGGGTTCGCCCTTGCCGTCGTTTGGCGAGCCTGGAATTTCGTAAGTCGCCTGGCCGCCAAGCCCATCGAGCGATCCCCAAAAATCGGTCGTCTTCGATTGATACGCCACGTCGCGTAACATTCCGCCGACCTTGCCGTTTTTGATCTCCCAAAACGTCTGGCCGCCGAACTGGAAGTTGTATCGCTGTTGATCGATCGAGTAACTTCCGCGTCCAAAGATCAATATGCCGTTCTCAACGCCGCCGATAAGATCGTCTTGCGTGACGTTTTCTTTCGCCGGCGTGAGCGAAACATTCGGCATACGCGGGAATGGAATGCTGCCCCAGCTATCGGCGTGCAGGCATCCGTATGATTTATTTTTACCGATCAGCTTCGCGGTGTCGCGGGTCGTCTGCCAATCGACGAACAGACCGTCTTTTACGAGATGCCAGCTTTGGCCGGGAACGGCTTCGTCGTCATAACCGACGGTCGCCATGCCTTGCGGCTGCGTGCGGTCGGCAACGAAATTCACCATCTTCGAACCGAACATCAGCTTGCCGGTCTTGTCCGGCGTTAGGAAACTGGTGCCAGCGTAATTTGCTTCCCAAAGAAGCGCACGGTCGAGCTCGGTCGGGTGGCCGACCGATTCGTGAATGGTCAGAAAGAGATGCGAAGGATGAAGCACCAGATCATATTTGCCGGGTTTTACGCTCGGAGCCTTTAGCTTCATCACCGCGTTTTCGGCCGTTTCTTTGGCTTCGGCAACCCAATCGTGTTTGGTCAGATATTCGTAACCGATCTGCTGTGACTCGCGAAGGGAATTGACCGCACCGAAATCGCCGGTCGAACGGTCAACGGCCGTTGCCGAAAAGCTCGGATTTGTGCGAATGATGTATTGCTCGATCCGCGAACCGTCGCTCGTCGCAAGATATTTCTGCTCGTTGACCGCGCCGATCTGCGAATTTACAAACCCGATGCCTTTCACGCTGAGAGCGGC
>JBOGOW010000401.1:0-3848 GCA_050748285.1 Pyrinomonadaceae bacterium | reverse complement strand
CAATATACCATCGTCTGTGGTAATAAAATAGCCCGATTTTGCTTCGATAGCACAGGCGATGTGCAATGAATCAAGATCGTCAAGACCGAGATTACGTAATTCTAACGAAAGAGAGACAATTTTTATCGATGGTTCAACTTCGATAAGTGCTAAATTCCGCCATGAGTCGATACTTTCCCGGCGAGCGGCCAACGGATTTCTGGAGTTTTCAACATCGATAATGTAAGACCACACCAACTCAATATCAGCAATCTCGACCCGACGTCTGATCTCAAGAACGGCCTTTGTTTCCAGTTTGATTCGTGATTGCTGTTGATCATCAAACGGTCGATTGAAAACGCAGTTGTCGAGATAAACTCTCATCAATTTATTATCAATTTAAGAAACGCGGACATTTCTTCCCATTTATCACAAGATGAAATTGTCCGCGTTTTTGATCTAAAGAATTATCTGCGAAACGTCGATCGCGTCTTTGCAAGATTATTTGAGACTTAGGTCCACTTCTCGGCCATGTTGCCGACGATCGGAAGCTTGGTCATTTCGCCGCCGAAGGATTTGATCGCACCATAGATCAATCCGCCGAACATAGCCAGAAACAAACCGACATATAACAGTGTAAAGAGCAGGCCGACGATCCATGCAAGTGTTCCGGAGACAGCAGCTAAAACAAGGCTGATGACGGTGCCGACGATCGCAACTGCGATAATCGCAACGACAACGCCTACGCTCCAAAGGACCGATTGAAGAGCGTGAAAGCGCACGAATTTGTTGTCTTTTTCGATAAAGATCAAAACTAAAGCGACGATTCCGACAAGATAGCCGATAAGGGACGTTACATTGCCATCAAGTCCGATGGCTGATTTCTGATTTTGCATTTGATTTTTGATTCTCCTTTAAGGGGTTAGGACGAAATACTCGGGAAGTTCCGAAAAACTATTACGCAAAAAATACCACAAGATGTTGATTATAACAAGAAATTCCGTCAGAATCGGTAATTTGTTTTGGAGCCAAAAATGAAAGCAAAGGTATATGTAACATTAAAACCGAGTGTTCTCGACCCGCAGGGCAAGGCGATCCATCATTCGGTCGAGCAGCTTGGGTTTCCGAATATCGAGGACATCCGGCAGGGCAAGTATTTCGAAATTGCTCTCGACCCGACGATTTCCGAAACGGATGCTCGAGCTTCTGTTGAAAAGATAGCGAAAGATGTGCTTGCGAATCCGGTTATTGAAGATTATGAAGTTGAGATACTCGGATGACTGATGTAACCAATCTTGGGCCGGTCATTGATGTGCTTGCTGACATGCGTTCAAAAGGTATTTTCTCAGACTATGCCATCGGTGGGGCTGTTGCGGGAATTCTTCACAACGAGCCATTCAATACCATTGATCTTGATATTTTCTTCTTCTTTGTCGAGAAGCAAACAGGTCTTATACTTTCTCTGGAGAAAATATATGATTATTTTAGGGACAGAGGGTTTAGTTTTGATAAAGATTTCATAAACATTCACGGTTGGCCGGTTCAGTTTGTCGAATCAAGCAATAATAAGCTGTGGGCCGAGGCCGTTGAAACAGCCGGGCTAAAAACTATTGATTCCCGTCAGATAAAAGTTATCGATCCTGAACATTTGGCAGCAATGTGGATATTAGCCGGCAGAAAAAAGGATTTTTATAAACTGGACCAATTTGATGAGGCAAGGATAATGAACGCAGAAAAGCTCAAGGATATCCTTGACAGATTTGATCTATTGGAGAAATGGCGTACAAGGCAAACTGACTTTTCGCCGGAATATAGGTTCTGACATGAATTCATTGGAACAACTTATTGAGAGTAAAAAGAATTTCCGCCGCCGCGTTCGGGCCATGTCCCCGACCGAAAAAATCAGACAATTGGAATTGCTTCAGCGAAGATATTATTCGATTCTCGTTGATCGCGAAGCTAACGGCGGTCGTCCGGTTCCTCCTAAGTGGTTAAGATGGGCAGAGGCTCAGCGAGAAATAGGTTTCCAGAAATGAAATTTGGAGTTGTAGTTTTTCCAGGATCAAATTGCGATCACGATGCGTATCATGTGATCTCGAAACACGTCGGTCAGCCGGTCGATTTTATCTGGCATAAGGAAACCGACCTGAGCAGTTTCGACGCTGTGATAGTTCCCGGCGGGTTTTCGTATGGCGATTACCTGCGTGCCGGCGCGCTTGCGCGTTTTTCGCCGGTGATGAATGCGGTGAAGGATTTTGCAGATAAAGGAAAATTCGTTTTTGGCATTTGCAACGGCTTTCAAATACTTTGTGAATCCGGTTTGCTGCCCGGAGTTTTGATGCGAAATGCCGGGCTGCATTTCGTCTGCCGTCATGTGAATATTCGCGTCGAAAACGAGAATACGCCTTTTACCAGCGAATACGAGAGCGGGCGCGTAATGTCTATACCGATCGCGCATGCTGAAGGGAATTACACCTGCGATGACGCGACCTACAATGCTCTCGAAGAAAACGGGCAGATCGTTTTTCGGTATTGCGACGAAAGCGGTGAAATGACCGCCGATTCCAATCCAAATGGCGCGCGTTCGAACATCGCCGGAATTTGCAATCAGAACCGCAACGTAATGGGAATGATGCCGCACCCCGAACGCGCGTGCGAAGACCTGCTCGGCTCGAATGACGGCCGGCAGATGTTCAGTTCTTTGTCTGCGACCATTGCACGCCTTTCAACTCAGCAATAGACCCAGATTACGCATTAGGAAAATCAGGTCCGAAATAGTGAATAACGAATAACGAAAAGCGAATAATCGATTTCCACTATTCGATTTTCGCTATACACTATTCGCTATTTGGAAAGGCTAAGCCATCAAAAAGCAAGAACATTATTCTAATGCTCAATGCGGGATAAAAATACACACGGGTCAATTGAACCGCGTGTACTGCCTTTGTCATTCAAACGAATATCTACTTCGAATTTGAATTGATGCGGATGCCGCCGTTCGTCGTTATGACGCGAACCAACGCACCGCCGCCGTTGAGACTTGTGTTTATCTTTTTTGCCCGCGAACGGCCGTAAGGGTCGCCCTTGATATCCTCGGTCGTAATGTTCAGAGCGGGTATGTTGCTGCTGAAGCCGCCGTTCGTTGTGCCGGTTTCGATATTTGCGGCGAAATCCGAAGGTATAGAAAGATTGACGCCGCCGTTCGTCGTTTGAAGATCTAGTCCCGAACCCTTCCAGCCACTGCCGACCAGGGAAACGTTTACGCCGCCGTTGGTCGTTCGCCCACGAACGTCGCCGGCCGCATCGGAAACATTGATGCCGCCGTTTACCGTAAAGAGATCCATCTGTCCGTCAACGCCTTTTATCGAGATGCCGCCGTTGTGTGCTTTTAGATCGAGATTCGAATTTCGCGGTGTGCGAATATCGAACGATACGGACCAATTTCCGCCTTCCGGGCCATCGGCTTTAATTACGCTGCCGGTGTTCAAACGTATCGACGAAGCAAGGGATTTTGCATCAGCATCTGACGAACCCCATGCCTGGACGCAGGCACGTATAAGCACGTCCGAGCGGTCTTCGCCCTTGACGCTGATGCCGCCGTTCTTTGCACCGTCAACTTCGAGTTTGCCGGTGGCCTGAACCGTCGTTTCGCGAAGCTCGTTCGTCGAAACCTTGTCGCCGTTATTCCAATTGTCGTTCGAGCAAAACTCTCTGGTTTTTGAGACAGTTTTGACCTTTTCTTTTGTTTCCTTCGACAACACTCTTTCTTGAGCGCGAGAACCAAGCGGCATCGTGATAAACATTGCAAATACCAATGAAAAAAGTGAAATAGTGATGTTTAAGCGTGATTGCATTACAAAATATCCTCC
>JBOGOW010000400.1:0-3862 GCA_050748285.1 Pyrinomonadaceae bacterium | reverse complement strand
GGGCGATACATTCAACTCAACCACCCGATATCGCCCTTGCTTACGCGCGGGCTTCCGCAATAGACGCGCGGACTTTTGCATGCGCATCGTAAGCTGCAAAATCGAACACTTCCCGGAATCGCGTTTCGATCCGATCTTCAACCTCAGCCATATCGATCTCGCGCCCGAGTACGCGTTCCATCGACGTAACCGGTTCGCCCTCGCAGGCGATGATCCAATTGTAATAACTAAGGTCGGTGTTCACATTTAGCGCGAATCCATGCGTCGTAACCCAGCGTTTCAAGTGTACGCCGATCGCCGCGATCTTTCCTTCGGACGTATGAACGCCGGTAAGGCCCTCGATGCGAAATGTGTCGATGCCGAAATCAGCCATCGTACGGATCAACACCTCTTCAACATCGCGGACGTATTTATGCACGTCTTCTCGATCCGGCGAAAGCGAGATTATCGGATAGCCGACAACCTGTCCAAGGCCGTGATACGTTACCCTGCCGCCGCGGTCCGTCTCGAAAACTTCAACGCCCAGATTCTTCAAAAGTTCTGCCGTCGCAAGAACGCCGTCCTCTTTTGAACGCCGTCCGACAGTGAAAATATTCGGGTGTTCGAGAAGCAGTAGATAATCTTGGCTCCGATCGGCGATCACCTCAGCCTCGAGCATTTTTTGCAGCTCAAACGCATCATCGTAGCCAACCCGACCAAGACGGCGAACCTCTAATAACCTCTCCTGCATCTCCTTTATGATAAAATTTTAGCAGACTATAAGGAAACAGTGGGGAATTTATGAAGCAAGCGATATTCGTTTTTATTATTGGGATTTTTGCGATGACAGCGGGAGCACAAACGCGGAAACCGGCACCGAAGAAGCCGGTTTCGACGCCGAAGGTCATTACCAGTAGCACTTTGCCGACAACATCGGTAACCGTCTCCGCCGGAGCGCAGAAGGTTTCGATACAGATCAAAAATGTAACGAAGTTCATTTATTCGCTCGGCGGAATCGCCCAAGGGATGGAAGCGATCGACAAAGACCAGAAAGCAAACAATGCCGCTAGAGACGCAAACGCAGCGAACAAAGCGAGCGTGCTGCAGGCGATCAGGAATCTGCGTGCGGGCCTTGCGGCACTCGAGGTCGAGTTTCGAACGAATGCAAATTTGAAAAGATTTCTGCCGCAGATCCAAGGCATAAACGATCTTTCAGCTCAATCAGAAGACCTCGCATCGCGCGGCCAATTTGCCGTGGCCGGAAAGCCGCTGCTGCTGGTCGTTGAACGCCTATCAGATACGCTGGCAGCAATGCCTTAGAAGAAAACGCTTGATTGGTTTTTTTTAGTGTGTTTTTGTGTAATTTAGTGGTTGACGTTTTATTAGAGCGAAGAATGACCCACAAAATGACACTAAAGAACACTAATCTAAAATCAAATACTTCAAAATCTTTTGTTTTGCAAACTGTTTCGGTTCTTCGATTTCCACCTGTTCAGCTAGTCTCGTTTTAGCATGGTTTTTTGAATTCAATGGTTTTTGTATCCGGCTCGCAAACTTCGATTTCTTTTGATTTGATTGATACCGAACCGGTTGCCGATTCTTCTAAACCGAGTTTCTGGCGAATGTATTTTTCGACCTCGTCGCGTTTTAATTCGCCGTTTACGACCTGCGGTTTTTTCGACATCACGATCTGACCTTCGGGTTCGAGGGTCGAAGCATCCAAAAACACATACCACGGCGAACCCCATTTGCGGATGTCGCCGGCTTCGCGTCGCTGTTTGTAGTGATCGGTCTTTTCGCGGTCGGCGCTCGAAACCGATTCGTAAACGTTGGTAAAGGTCAGCTTGTGCTCCTTGATATGATCCTTCATTTTGTTTAGCGGATCGTATTCGGCCACGCCGATAACATCAAAACCAATGCCTTTGTATTTCTCATAAAGGCCCTGAACATAGTCAACGTCGTGATCCCAGTTATGGCACCACGGCGCCCAATAAACCACCATCACAAGTTTCTTGCTGTTCGTAAATTTTCGAAGGTTTACGTCCTTACCGGTCTCGATATTTTTGTAAACCCAGTCTTTGTATTCGAAATTTTTCTCGACGATCGACGTGATTTCGTTCTGAGCAAACGCGAAGCCGCAGGCAAACAAAAGAAATAAAAATGCAGGAATAATACGCATAATGTTATTTAAAGACTAATCGGTAGGATGAAAATAGACAAGGAAAAGTTCGACGATGAATTAGCAAAAGAAGCGCGCGTAAACGCGAGTGTGAACATGAACTGCGGGGGCAAGCCCGCCTTCCTGACTGCATGTGGTTAAGAAGCGTTCGAGAATGAAGGCTTGTTAACATTACGAAGTTGGGAAGGTGGGCTTGCCCCCGCATCCGACGGTCAAAGACCGCTTTCTTAAGTACGGTTTATTAAAATCCGTGTGCATTTGTGCTAATCTGTGGCTAATAAATATGAGCGAACAACCGACCGTATCCGACATTTTCCGCCGTGCGATGACGATCCGCGAATCGAATTCGAATGGTTCATATAAAGAGATTGCTGCGCAGCTTGTCAGCGAATACAGCGGCAAGCCGTTTCCGGCGACTGCATATTTGACCATTCCCGAATACGACAACATTGCACCCGAAGAAGATTGGACAGCCGGTTTGCCGGTTACGCTTCGCGGCATTCAAAACGAAGATTGGAACGATATTATCCACGGCATTATCATTAGCCTCGAACAGGTCGAAAATTACCCTAAAGAATCCGGCCGCGAGGACGATCCTGCAAAAGAATGGCGCAACCGCGGCAAGACGATCGCCGAAGCCGAAGACAAAGTCATCGAGAAATGGATGCCCGAGGAACTGATGTCGATAGCAAAGCGAAACGTTTCCAGCTAACTTTTTCGGAGTAGTGAATAGTGAATATCGAATAGCGAAGAACGAATAACGGGTTTTTCACTATTCGTTTTTCGTTATTCACTATTTCGGAATATTTAAACGTAAACCATCGTCAGCTTCGATTACCTCGCACATCGCCGAAAACTTATCAACTTCTTTTGAAAAATGAACGTCATCCCATTCCGGGTAAAGATGCGTTAATACGGCGCGTTTCGGTGCGGCTTTGCGGATAATGAACATCGCTTCGGCGAGTTCGAGGTGTTTTTTCTGCGGCTTGTTTTTCGGATACGATGCTTCGATAATGAGCAGATCGACTTTGGCTGAAAAATTTGCAAGCAGTTCGGTGAATCCGGTGTCAGCGGTATAAACGAGCGTCGAACCATCGGAATCGCGAAGATGGATTGCATGGCTTTCCGTCGTATGTGGCGTGGACATCGCGACCGCATCCAAACCCGGAACGATCTCGAATTTTTTGAGCGATTCGATTTCGATTATTTCGACCGGAAACGGCTGTTCAAGCAGTTTGTAGTTGTTCGCATTATTGAAACTATCGATAAGGCTCACAATTCCGGGCGGGCCGAAAATCTTCAGCGGCTTCTTTCGTTTTTGCATCTGTTTAGCGTGTTTCGCACCCGCTAGAAAAGGTGCAAGACCGCCGCAATGATCGAGATGAAAATGCGAGATCCAGATCGCGTCGAGGTTCACCCAATCGAGATTTTCCTGCATAGAGCGATATATCGCCGTTGCCGAGCAATCAAGCAAAACCGTACCGCCGGATGCTTCGAGCCAATAGGCTGAGCTTGAACGCTTCGGATGCGGGATCGACGTGCCTGAACCGAGGACTGTAAGAATCACGAGATAATTCTAGAGAGCTTTGAAAAACCCATGGTAAAAGTAGCATATAAGTGTGTGAAAGTTTAAAATTAGGGAATGGAAAACAGACAGATGAATTTAATGGATTCGGTAATGGGATTTAGCCGTCGGCGGAAGGA
>JBOGOW010000399.1:0-3868 GCA_050748285.1 Pyrinomonadaceae bacterium | reverse complement strand
GCTTACCATAGAATCCTTCCGCCGCCGCATCAATTTAAGCATTGTAAGCCGAACAATTAACGAATTTGCTCGGTAATAACTGAACGATGCTCGGCAAACTAGCTTTTATTCCCGAACCATAAATTAAACTTCAGCCAAAATCTCGTCCATAATATCCGCGAACTCATAAAAGCCCTTTTTGCCGATAATCCACTCTGCCGCCATGATCGCACCCAATGCAAAACCTTCGCGGGAACGGGCCGTGTGTTCGAGCAAAATCTGATCCGCCGGCCCGTCGAATCCAACCCGATGCGTTCCCGGAATATTACCCGCACGCGTCGCAGAAATCGGAACGCGGACATTCCTGTCCGTATCAGACGGAGCGCGGACACTCTTGTCCGCATCCGGAACGCGGACATTCCTGTCCGCATCTTCGCTCAGAAGTCTTTCCGAAACGATTTCCTCCAGCTTGAGCGCCGTCCCGCTCGGAGAATCTTTTTTTCGCGAATGATGCTGCTCTTCAATAAAGGCTTCGTATTCTGAAAATTTTGCAAAAAGCTCGGCGGTAAATTCTGCGACACGGTAAAACAAATTAACCCCTATCGAAAAATTTGCCCCAAAAACCATTGCGCCATTTACGTCGCGAACAATGCGATCGATTTCATCGCGTTCCGAGTTCCATCCGGTCGTCCCTTCCACAATCGGAATGCCCGCAAGCAAGCACGCCTCCACATTCCGCCGCACCGCATCAGCCGAAGAAAAATCAATCGCCACATCGCATTGCGAAAGCTCCGATTGCACAAGCCCGCTTTGCGCAAGCCCGCGTGTAAGCAAGGGCGATACATCCGACTTTACGGTTTCGCCACTTCGCCCCCGCTGCCCAAGCCCGCGCGTGGGCGTGTCGCTCAAGTTAGATGTTTCGCCCTCGCTTACGTTGAATGTATCGCCCTTGCTCACGCGCGGGCTTCTGCAAATAAACGCGATCTCATGTCCTTTCCCCTCAGCCAGCGTCCCAATGAGCTTCCCCATCGCTCCGTAGCCGATCAATGCAATTTTCATATCAAAAGTTCATTTTCTTCATCAATGCAACAAACCGCGGCTCATTACGCAGGTTGTTCCATTTCGACTCGACTTTTAAAAAAGTCATTTTCGGGTCGCGCTGTTCGTAAGCTTTTTCCAACCAATCAAGTGCTTTATCACTTTCGCCCAAGCCGTTATAAATCAGCGCGATGTTATACGGCGGAACGTATTTCCCTGTTGATAATTTCAGCAAATTATCAAGCACGGCCCGAGCTTCGGCACGTCTGCCGGATTTTGCCAGAGCGTATCCGCCGAACGGGATGACGTTTCCGCCGGAAAGTTCTTTTTCTGTGTCTGATTCAGCGATGGCTTCGGCGAACATTCCTTTTTCGACATACGCGCTCGCGGCGAAAAAATGCGGCATCCAGAAATTCGGTTCGAGTTCGGAAGTTTTTTGCAATTGGGCTAAGGCTTCGTCGGGTTTTCCGGCATGCAGTAGATATTGCCCGTAAAGCGCGTTCATCGGCAAACCGAGTGGATCGAGTTCGAGCGAGCGTTTGGATTCGGCGAGAGCTTCGTTGTGTCGTCCGGTGTTGGAAAGAACCTGAGCGTAATTGCCGTGCGGATCGGCGTTGTTCGAATCGAGTTCGACGGCGCGACGACATTCGCTTTCGGCTGCGCTCCATTCCCAGTCATACCAAAATAAGTTCATACAGCGAGCTACGTGGGCTTCGGCAAGCGTATCGTCAATTTCGATTGCCCTCTGCCCCGCCGCTTTAGCTCTTGGAAAAGCTTCCGATGCAGGCATTTCGCCGGAAATGGCAAGCACCACGTTTGCCCGCGCGAGTCCGGTGTAGGCGAGCGCGTAAGAGGGGTCAATTTCAATCGCCTGCTGAAAATATGGAACACTTGCGCGGATGTTCGAAGGCGTTAATTTGGAAAGATGATAACGCCCTTTCATATAAAGCTGATAAGCCTCGACATTTTCCGTCTGACGCTTTTTCTCGCGGCTTCCAAGCTGAATTTTCAATGCCGCCGCCACTTTTTCCGAGATTGAATCCTGCACGGCAAAAATGTCATTGAATTTTTCGTCAAATTGTCCCGCCCATAATTGTTTTCCGTCGCTTGTGCGAAGCAGTTTCGCCGAAACTCGGATGCGTTCGCCCCAAGTTTGAATGCTTCCGTCCAAAACGGAGTCAACGCCAAGTTCGCGTCCTGCCGCAATGGAATCAAGCTCCATTGAATTAAATCGGCGAATCGCGCTGAGCGGACGAACCGCAATTTCCTCACCGCCGGAAAGTTTTGAAATCAAAGCGTCTGCCATGCCAAGTTCCAGCGATTCGTCTCGATTTTCCTCCACTAACGGTTTAAACGGTAGCACGGCAATGTTTTTAATAGGAGGGTCCGCGGCGGTTTTTGCGTTTTCACTCGCGACGTAAAAACCTATAAAACCGAGGACAATAACGCTAATGGCGAGCAAACCGAAGAACAAAACACGATTTATTTTCTTGCTCTCGCCATCTTTCCGACGACCTTCTATGTTTTCCTGTCTGTTTATCGGCTGGTCATTCGCATCGTTTAACTTGTCAAATGACTTTGGCGGTTCTAAAACGGCTATATCTCCCAATTCGAGTACTGTCGATTCTTCTTTTTCCCGAACTTCGGCGACAAACTTATAACCAACGCCGGGAACGGTTACGATAAATCGGTGTTCGCCTGGGGTTTCGCCGAGGATGCGGCGCAAAATTGAGATGTTCTGGCTGAGATTGCTTTCCTCTACTATGGTATCCGGCCATATCGACGACATTAGTTCATCTTTTTCAACGACTTTTCCGTTATGCCGCAGAAGAAAAAGAAGCAGCTCGAAAACCTTCGGCGTGAGAGGCAGCGTTTCGCCTGTCTTGGCTTTCAGCAAGCGTTTGTAGGCGTCAACCTGAAATTCACCAAATTCGAAGATTTGCCGATGAGGCTCGCTCATAGTTTTTCCTGGAAATGTTTAGAAAATTTTAAGCCTCTTTTGAAGATTTTTAGAATTAACTTTCGAGATTATGACACTCATCAGCCGTAATTAAAATATTTTGGCTGAAATAAATTAAAACAAAAGAGGTAAACAAAGATGAAAAACAATTTTATGAAAACAATCGGTGCCACGGCGTTGGCAATTTTAATGCTGACAGTTTTCGCAAACATTTGGATGTTCGCGCAGGACAAAACTGATGAGCAATCACAGGAAGATTTCTATCGAAACGGAAATGCAAGACTTCTTGTCGGCTCTTGGAACGTGCAGATAACGATTCGGGACTGCAATAGCGGAACGGCATTTGTCAGTTTTCCGGCAATGATGACCTTTAATCAAGGCGGCACGATGCAGGAAACTGCCAATGATAGAACACCGCTGCTTCGTCTGCCCGGTCACGGCGTTTGGAGCTATCAACGAGGCCGCACATTTTCCCGAGCATTTCAATTCTTCCGCTACAATGCCGACGGCAGCTATTCGGGACGGAATAGAATACGAGGCCCAATCGAAGTGAACAGATCGGGAAACCGTTATACCAGCACTACTTCGTTTGAAGTTTTAGACCCTAACGACAACGTCCTCGATTCCGGCTGCGCCACCGAAGTCGGAACGCGCTTTGAATAACGAGAACACGTTGCGCAAGCCCGCGCGTAAGCAAGGGCGGAACATTCAACTCGGATGTATCGCCCTTGCTCACGCGCGGGCTTCTGCAAAGAAGCGCAATCTCATGTCCTTTCCCCTCAGCCAGCGTCCCAATGAGCTTCCCCATCGCTCCGTAGCCGATCAATGCAATTTTCATAATTTATTCAAAATTCATTTTCTTCATCAATTCAACAAACCGCGGCTCATTAC
>JBOGOW010000398.1:0-3873 GCA_050748285.1 Pyrinomonadaceae bacterium | reverse complement strand
GCTCGCAAGTATTTAGGAATAATCTACAACACCCTAACCCACAATTGGGTCTTTGAAGATTTTAACAATTTCGTTTTGGCAGAGTGAAACCTTTGCCGATGGAGTAGAAATTCATCATAGGAGAAAGGATAAAGGAGGATGGATGAGGTGAATCCGCTTCATCCTTTCTTTGCGTATGGAAGAAAACTTGAAATCAAGAACCAAAGATTACGCTGTCAGGATTATCAAGCTATATTCATCGTTGCCCAAATCTACCGAAACACAGGTGATAGGAAAACAGTTGTTGAGGTCCGGGACTTCGGTAGGCGCTCACTACCGTGAATCACAGTTCGCAAAGTCTGATGCCGATTTTATCAGCAAGATCGAGGGCGGACTGCAAGAGCTTGAGGAAACTGCTTATTGGCTTGAGTTGCTCGAAGAAATGAAAATCTTTGACTCTAAAAAATTGCAGCCGATCAGAAACGAAACAAGCGAATTGACCGCAATTTTCATCACGATCGTCAAAAAAGTAAAGGCCCGTAGATAATTTTCTCTCTCTTACACTTTATCCTTCATCCTTCATCCTTTATCCTTTATCCTGGCTTCAGGCTCCGCACAAGGTTTGAGTTGTGAACTCCGCTAGGCGAGGAATCGAGCAACGGTAGCAATTTCAGCCTGTGTTGCGGTTAAGCCTGAAGCCGCCAATTTTTTTGCCGAACGAATTTGAACCAAATGCGCTTGTTTCACATTACCGCATCATTTCCAGGATCGGAGTGGGCGGCATGGGCGAGGTGTATCTTGCAGAAGACACGAAACTTGGACGCAAGGTTGCTATCAAGTTTCTCGACGAGGAATGCAGCCGCGATTCCGACAAGCTAAAGCGTTTTGTTCAAGAGGCGAAGGCCGCATCCGCACTCAATCATCCCAACATCCTGACGGTTTACGAGATCGGCGAAGCCGACGGCAAACATTTCATTTCCACTGAATTGATCGAGGGGCAAAACCTTCGCGAACATATCCTTTCAGGCGAATCGATGCCTTTGAAAACCGTTTTGAAAGTTATCTTCCAGGTCGCCGAAGCCCTTGCCGCAGCACACAGCGCGGGCATCATCCACCGCGACATCAAGCCCGAAAACATAATGATCCGCAAGGATGGTTACGCCAAGATAGTTGATTTCGGACTCACGAAACTAGCCGAAACCGACGCCTTAACACACAATATCGGCCGTGATCAAATGCTGACCTCGCCGGGAATGATCGTGGGCACGCTTTTTTATATGTCGCCCGAACAGGCCCGCGGCAGCGAGGTCGATTTCCGCACCGACATATTTAGCCTTGGCGTTGTATTTTACGAATTGATTACCAACCGCCATCCGTTTGCCGGCGAGACCAACGGTCATACGATCGTTGCAATTATCGATAAACCGCCGCCGCCTTTAATAGAATTTGGTTATCGGGTTCCGGTCGAACTCGAACGGATAATGCTGCGGGCGCTCGAAAAAAAAGCGGGCGAGCGTTATCAGTCGGCAAAAGAAATGGCGGCTGATATAAAAATGTTGAGAAAACGGATCGAATTCGAAGCCGAGCTCGAACGCACATCGCCGCCGGACCACTTGAGTGAAAATACAACACGGGCGTTTCCAACCGGTTCATTCGGACAACCGCGTCATGCGAACGCGATTGCCGTAATGCCGTTCGTGAATATGAGTCCAAGCGAAGACGGTGATTATTTTTCCGACGGAATAGCGGAAGAATTATTAAACGTGCTTTCGAAGATTCGCGGCCTTCGTGTAGCGGCCAGGACATCGGCATTTTCCTTTAAAGGCAAGCAGACTACGATCGCAGAGATCGGCCGCGCGCTGAATGTCGGAGCCGTGCTTGAGGGCAGCATTCGAACCTCCGGCAATCGGGCGCGTATCGCCGTCCAGCTAGTCAATGTCGCCGATGGTTATCAGCTTTGGTCCGAAACTTATGATCGTAAAATGGACGACATTTTCGCTGTTCAGGATGATATTGCCGGAACCGTGGTAGAAGAGCTGCGTGCGATGCTCGTCGGCGAAGACTTCGACGCGGCTCCCGGCCCGGAGGTAATGGCCGAGGTCGCCGAAGCCGTAAAAGGGCGCGCGGCTAATGCCGAGGCACAGCGGCTAATGCTGCTTGGCCGACATTTTCTCGACCGGACGACCAAAGAAGACACAACGAAAGCCATCGGATATTTTCGCGAGGCACTCGACCTCGATCCCGAATTTGCGCTTTGCTGGGCGGAATTAGGCCGCGCATTTTCAATCGAGGCCGGAAAGGCTTGGGGTTCGCTTGACGAACGTTACGCAAATTCCCGAAAGGCAGCCGAACGCGCGCTTGTGCTCGAACCTGATCTGGCCGAAGGCCACGCCCTGCTCGGACGCATCCGATCCGCTTATGATATGGATCTCAAAGGCGCCCTTGTTTCGTATGAAAATGCACTTGAACTCGCTCCGGGAAATTCATTGGTAATGGATGGGGCAAGTATTTTAAAACTCAAATTAGGGCGTTTTCACGAGGCAGTTAGGCTCAGCCGCCGCGTTGTCGCCCAAGACCCTTTGAGCGGAGCTATTTGGCATAACTTGGGGTTTATCTGTCACGCCGGAGATTTTTTGGAAGAATCGGCAATCGCATTTCGCAAGGCATTGGAACTCGGCCCGAATCGAATGCTTTCTGCCGCGATGCTGGCTTTGGTGCTTCTTGAACAAGGTCTCTTCGAAGACGCGTTGGCAACAGCCGACGCAGAACCCGATGCGTTTTGGAAGCTCTGGGCAAACGCAATTATCTTCCACAAAATGGGGCGCGTTGAAAACGCCGACGCCGCGCTTGCCGAATTGATCGAGCTGCATACCAAAAGTGATGCATATCAGATCGCCGAAATTTATTCCATGCGGGGCGAGTTGGACGAAGCCTTCCGATGGCTCGAAAGCGCGTTCGATGTGCGCGATCCGGGAATTACGCACACTAAAGTTGACCCTCGCTTTCGCCCTCTTCACGACGATCCGCGTTGGCCTGCACTCTTAGATCGTATAGGCTTCGAAATTTGATGCTGGAACAGCGAACGATCTGCTATTCATCGTCCGTCGGGTCTTCGGTAAGGCCCGTATTCGGTTCGCGGGCAATACCTGTATTGGGCTCGCGGATAAGTCCCGTATTCGGCTCGCGGCTAATGCCGCCTGCTGATTCCTGATTGTCATCCAATTCTATTTCGTTTTCGTTTGACATTGCCTTCTCCTGAACTGTGGTCTATAACTCACATACTCTATCCCGATGCAATATCCTTGTCAATTGCTGTTTGTTAACGCCCCAGCTTTTCTGCTATTTTTTACGGCAAAGCGCTCTTTTTCCTCTGATCGGCCCAAAGTCCGCGCGCTCATTTGCGTTTGCGGCACGAAGATGCGCGGCGAGCAAGGGCGAAAAGACTGGAACGCAGGCATCCTTGCCTGCGAATGCAAAAGCCCGCGCGTAAGCAAGGGCGATACCAGAATGCGCACGTCCGCGCGCTCGTTCACACTCACGTTTCGGCCCGAAGATGCGCGTACCGCCCTTACTTACGTGCGGGCTTGTGCAAAGATGTGCGGCGTTGCGTGAATAAAACACTTGACAATGCCTGCAACGCTATGGTATGGTTACATTCTGCCGGTGCGACCAGAACCTCAATGGCTGATTATTCGGAACACACAGAACGCAATTCTCGTAATGAGTTCGACCTTTATGATCGGATCAGACCGGCATTCCCGCAGTTACGCGTTTCAGATGTTTCAAATGTTTCATCCGTTTCAGGCGTTTCATTTGTTTCAAACGTTTCACAGAAACATAGATGCCCCGCGCAGAAACGAAACACTTGGAGCGGTCGGCAGATTACCTTATAAA
>JBOGOW010000397.1:0-3876 GCA_050748285.1 Pyrinomonadaceae bacterium | reverse complement strand
GGTGTTGTCCTGCTTCTTTCCCGGAAAGTCCTGAAAAGTTTTTGAGAAGATCGTTGTGTCGCCTAGCTGCTTTGAGGCGTATTCGGCAGTCACATCGTCAAGGCCAGGCAGAAAGATCTTGGTCATTATTGTGCCGAGTATCGCATTCGCCTGCTCACGACCGTATTGGTCGTACATTTGAGGTAAGTCCTGGTATCCTAGACCGAGTCCAACACCGCGTCCACGTCCGATACCTGATATTCTCTTAACCTCCGATACATTCAACTGGTAAGCCTCGTCTATGAGAACGAAGCACGGATGCTCTGGTTCATTTACACCATCGAGCCTCATTTCCATAACGGCCTGTCCGATGAACGTGGCGATGAACTCTTTATAGACGTCGGCGGCCCCTTCGGAGACGACCAGGTAAATTGCTGTACCGGGTTTGCGAAGGTCTGTGAAGTTTATCGAGCGGCAACCAAGTGCCGCTTCGTCTTTGGTTGGCGGCAACGTTACCATCCGAGCAGGTGCAAGTGTGAACGGTCGAAGCTTGTTGTACAAACCTATCAAAATGGATCCGCGAGTCTGATCCGGTGCCTGTCGAAAAGCCAAATATGCTTGTTTCGCGTAGAGGCTTGGAGAATTCATCATCGCATCGTTGAAAGCCTGATCGCTGTCACCGCTCAGGAAGAGAAGAAAGTCTGCGGCAAAAGCGGGAATTGCCTTCTCACGGAAAACTTCTGCTATATGAAGTAAAATTGCCGTCAAAGCTATCTGTTCGGCATCACCCCAGAAAGGATCAGCGTTTGAGCGGCGTCGGCCTTCTATCCCGATCATCATTCCGGCAATCTGACATGCAAACGCAGGATCGTTTCGACATTTTGGAATGAAGTTCCACCGATCGCTTTTTGTCGGATCGTTAAGGTCTAAACGGTAAATTGTTTTGGCGGAGCCAGCCGTCTGGGCGAAAAGCTCGCCTTTCGGATCGTAAACCAGACATGACGACTTGTTCAGGATCGCCCGGATCATGGACATAAAAAAAGTCTTTGATTTACCGGAACCGGTTGGGCCGAACATAACAAAGTGGCGAAGCCACTGACTTGCGGGTAGAAATACATCGCGACCCCAAAACGCTTTTGCGAGAGGAAGCGCATTTGCAGGCAGTGGCAATCCTCTAATCCGATTCATCAGACCGCAGCGAATCAGATCGGATGCCTTCGCCCACCGCGCTGAGCCATGGGCGGTACTCATTCGTCGAACGCGGTACGCCCACATAAGTGAATAGGAATCTACAAGCGAGCCCGCAATACAGATCACAGCCATCGCCCAAAAGACCAAAGTTATCAGACCATAAACGTCCAAAAGATATCCCGCAAACAAGCAGACTATTGAACCGAGTAATCCCAAAGCAAAGAAGAAAACACACATGCCAATGTCAGCCGACCACTGCCAAAACGCTTGATACGATGGCAGATACTGCTCATTTGCTTTCCTTGGAATACCGTAGGAAGCGTCGAATTTCTCAATCCATTCACGCGAAAACATAGCTTTATCGGTTACCGTGTGTTACGAAGATATTCACTCTGTTCTTTCAGCGAATTATATGTCGCCGAAGTAATGGACGATACATCACCTCGCCAATGCCGTATCCTCCAGCCTGACGCACTCAATTGTTCAACAGTTGAAAGAGCCGCCGGAACGGGTCTATCACGGAGCGCTTCAAAATATATAACGGTATTGGGTTCGCTTTGAGGGAGCGGAAATCTGAAAAGTAATTGTGAGCCTAGATCGGATTTTGGTACGGCCAGTACTTCAAATGAAAAGGGTTGGCGTCGATATACGATATGAAACCTGCTTCGCTCGGAAGTAATAGTTGCTGAATTTGATTGAATCCCGGGCGGCAGTAGTCGGGCGGCATTAACGTGGCGAATTATCCGATCTAGATTTTCTGGGAGTTTTCCGTCTGAAGCGTTTAGCCACAACACGGACAACGAGATCGCCATTCCCAAGGCCGACGTTTCTCTGAGTCTTACGGCATTATCATACTCGAGGCCGGAGAACGGGTCTTCGGTCCGCAGTCCGGTCGGCGAAGTCTCTTTTTCAAATTCAAGCCCACGAGTTTCAACAAATCGAACCTGGGCCGTTTCGCTCTGCGGCATTAATATTCTGACAAATCCGTAGATGCCGACCACGCAAACAACTACTAGTAGGCCAGCGTATTGAGTGCGAACCACCGACTGTTTAATCGCCGAAAAAAGACCCAATTTGGATTCTGTTCTATTCATAACGAATTGTCGGCGAGCTGCGGCCACCTAATCTTCCAACTGGCATCGCGCGAGCCTAGCCAAGAATCGATGTCCGGGTGGAAGGCGTGCGTCATCGCCAAAAGATAATCGAGCTGAAGGGTGAGCAGTTCTCTGGATGCTCCGGTCTTTACGAAATAGCAAAAATATCGGACTAAGTCTTTCGAATTCAGAGACTCAACCAAGTCGCGTTCGAGAGCTGCAACGATGTCGATCGACTCACGGACACTCGGATGATCTTCCATTCCCGCGATTCCGCGAACGGCGTCTATTAGTTTGGTCGTAAGGGCTAAGTGGGTTGAAGTCGCGCGTGTATTTCTAGTCGATAAGATCTCAAGCTCCTTTTCCAGCGAGGGGCTCGCGAACCGGCTGTAAACGTGTCTCGAAATGAACGGCGAACTGAGTTTGTGGCGCAGATCATTTGAGGTCGTAATCACTATCGGTCTCGAATTCCAGTCGGATACGCCTATCGTTCCGCCTTCGAATCGCGGAATGTAGATCAGTCCGCGTTCGAGCGGCATCAGGAGTGAATCTTCAATGCTGGCGCCAAACTTATCGCTCTCATCCAGGATCAGCACCGGCGGAGGTTTCATGGGAGTGCTCGACGCCGCGCTTGCCGCCAAGTCGTATGCCATTCCTACTTCACCAAGAATCAGAAATCGGCGCTGCCACTTAGAGCGTCGGGCATTGTCGAGAAACTCGTCCTGCTCTTCAAGTGGCAGTTGCTTTGCGAGTGCGAGGTGTTCTCTCATCCACACGGCTTGCTCTTCGGTATCCCAGTCATAGAGGATCTCTTCCTGTTTTAACCCATCGCGTCCGGCAACAACGCACATCGAAAGATTGCAGGCGGCGGCTAACGCTTCGGGAAATGCAGTCTTCCCGCTGCCGCGCGTACCGGAAATAAGCCATGCCCGTCCAGACTTAAGACTTTCACAGAAGTCTTCGAAGACTTGCTCGTCGGGCACGTATCCGTGTCCAGCCATCAGTTGGAAAAGCTCACAATGCTTTCCGTCTGAGACAAGTTCGCGAGGGTTGATCTGTGGACGGGAAGCGTCAAACGGAATCATTCCTTTTTTGCTCCCGTTTCTGTGTTGCCAATTGAAGTGTTCGGTTCGGGTAGTTGCGTCACAAGTACATATCCGGTGGTTCCGGCTAAGACCTCTAGGAATGTATCCTCGGGTTCGTTTCCAAAAAGTGACTGACTCGTGTCCTCAGACAGTTTTTCAGATCCTCTACGCAGTGGCTCAGATATTACTACTGTTCCCCCTGAACGGAACGAACCCACCGATCCCAATATCGAACCGGCAGTATCCTTTATGCCTCGAAAGAATCGAGTCCACTTTCCGGTGAGTCTTTTCCTGTTGCCGGGAATCCCTGAGGCACCGTCCGTTCCCAGTAGTTCGCCGGTGAACTTCACCAGTTCACCAGAAACCGGATCGATCAGGCCGATAATATTGACGAACGCTCTTACGGATTCTCCGCCCCGTAGATTGCCAATTAGAGTCGTGCCTGCCGGATAGGAGTAACCTTTTCCTACAACCGGTTGTGTCAATTCCATACGGACGACCCCTCCGGAATTCCTAAGCGTGTAGAT
>JBOGOW010000396.1:0-3878 GCA_050748285.1 Pyrinomonadaceae bacterium | reverse complement strand
CTGTGCAAAATCGACAGCCGCATTTCCGATGCGCCGAACAAGCGACGGAATATAAATATCTTCGTCTTCTTTCTTGTCTTCTACCTTTGGCTCATCCGCAAGTCGTTTGGATTTGTCGAGGCGATTGACCGCCGTCAATAGCTCACGAACCGTCTGCACTTCATTTAGCGAATCGGGCGATATAACACGGCCGCCGGCGTCTTCGACCGCAGCTTGCAGCTCGACGAACATAAGCGAATCGAATCCGAGATCGGCAAGTTTATCCTCGACCGCGACGTCGGAAAGCGGCCTGTTCGAAACGCTTGCAACGACTTTGCGGATCCAAAGCATATTGTCGTCGCCCTTCGATTCAACAACCGTTTTGGTCTTATTCTTCGATCGCTCCTCAAGCGTCTGAAGCATCTCGACTACCTCGGGACGTTTTACTTTTCGCGTTGCAGTCCGCGGCAATTCGAATGGCGTGATGTGTAAAACCTTCACGCGTTTGAAAAACGGCAGCCCGGCAGAAACTTCGCGGAAATGCTCTTCGATCTTTTTGTTGACATCGGCGCGGGTCAGCGCGATCTCGTGTTCGTAATCCGGCACTACAAGCGACGCGATCTTCTCTCCGCCATCGTCATCAGACAAACCGACGACGCTTAGTTCTTTAATAAACGCAGACTTGCTATACAAGTCTTCGATCTCGTCAGGATAAATATTCTTGCCATTTGAATCGATGATCACATCCTTTGAACGACCGACAATGAAAAGATTTCCATCTTCGTCAATACGGCCAAGATCACCGGTTCGCAGCCACCGATCCTGCAGCACCGCTTCCGTCGCTTCGTCGTTATTGTAATAGCCGACCATCACATTTTGGCCTCGCGCAATGACCTCGCCGACGCCGTTGGCATCAGGTTTATCGATCTTTACCTCGACGCCCGGAAGCGGTTTGCCGACACTACCGCGCAGCAATTTATTTCCCGGACGAGCAACGGTGAGTACCGGCGACGATTCGGTTAGCCCATAACCTTCAAGAACAGTAAACCCAAGTCCGTGCAAATCCTTCTGCACCTTTTCGCTCAGTGCCGACCCGCCGGAAATTAAGTAGCGCATCTTACCGCCCATTCCCTGATGGATCGGCAAAAAGACGATCGGACCGAGATTGAACGGCGTATTGTCGCGTATCCAGGCGTTGAACTCGATCACGTTATCCGCGAGATCGGCGATCCAATCACCGCGTTCTCTGAGACGTGTTTTGATACGCCGATGGAGCATTTCCCACAACGCAGGAACGCCGACCATGCCGGTAACATGTCCGTTTTCGATTGTTCGCGAAAGGTCTTCGGCGGTAAGTTCATTCAAGTAAGTTATTTGCGTCCCATTTGAAAATGGCGTCAAGAACCCAGCAGAAAATTCGAATGTGTGATGCATCGGCAGCACCGACAAAACTCCATCAGTCAGATCCATATCGAGAACCGACGAAAGCATCGAGATCATGTTCGTGAAATTCTTATGCGAAAGCATCACCGCTTTCGGCTTGCCCGTCGTTCCCGAAGTAAAGATCAGCGACGCCACGTCATTACTCAGTACTTTTGGCGGCAACAATGCGAGTCGCTTCGCTTCCTCGACCTCGTCCGGCATCTCAAAAACTTCATCAAACGTCCAGATTGGAGGGCAAGCATCCCTGCTTGCCGCGCTGCTAGTGGCGTCGTCTTTCGCCTTCGTTCGTCTTTTGGGTTTAGATCCAAATACCTCTATTAGTGCGTCTGCCAACTCCGGATTTTCACTCGCCAATTTCGGCGAAATAACGATCGCAGACGCCTCGCCAGCCTTCGCAAAATTTACGATCTCGTCAACCGAACTCGCGGGGTCGATCGGTATCGCCGTCGCACCGGCTTTCAAAATGCCGAAATAGGTCATTCCCCATTCGGGCATATTGTTCGAAAACAAAATTACGCGGTCGCCCGGTTTGATTCCCTTATGCGCAAAAAAGCCTGCGGCACGATACGTTAATTCGCGGACATCTTCAAAGGTGTATTGCTCCTTGCGGCCGTTGCGTTCGATGCGCATTGCAACGCGCGTCGGGAACCGCTTGACCGATGTTTCAAAAAGGTCGAGCAGGTCGCGGTAGGTGTGCGAACGCTTTTCCTGCGTCTTCAATTCTTCTTCAAGCGTCGGCAGCACCCATTTTCGCATTCCGGGAAAATGGACGTTCAACCAATATTCATACCAATCGAGCTTTTCCGGATACCACGGAAGCAGATGCTGCTCTTTTTCTTTAACGACCGACATCAACGCCCGAAGATTATCCGAACGATATAAATATTCGTTGTCGATCATGAACGGCTTGAACATCGCAAAGGCGTCCATCGTTTCCTGCGTGGTTCGCTTGAATTCTTCGGTCGATTTTTTCAGATCGGAGATAATGTTTCCTATACGGCCGCCGCCCCAACGCGGCGTTGCACGATCCATCATATCGTCCGCACGTTTCGCGAGTTTATTCAGCATCGGCGCCGACGTTAATTCGTATGTTCGCTGCGTAACGGTCGCCGCCTCGACCATTCCGGCGAGTTTGTTGACGATCTTGTTACCGGTTTCTTTTTCTTCGAAATGCTGCCGTTTGTAAAGCCCGACCAGCCCAACGATCCGCTTCATATCGTTCGGGTTTGAATCGCCTGAAGACGCCTGAAAAACAAGCGGCGGATTCGGATCGACAAGCGCATTCATCGCCGCCCCGAGTATCGCACCTGAAACCATATCGACCGGAATAATATCGAGGATTAGCTTTTCGTTCACGGGAATTATAGGCTGGCCGCGCAATGCAATTAGAATCAATGGCGCAGTCGTAGTAAAACCTTCGTTCCAGCCGGGAAAAGGATATTGATTCGACGATTCGACGATCGACGGCCGCACAAGAACTTTCACTATGTCGTCCTGCTGGGCGATGATCTGCTCGGCCAACGATTTCGAATACGTGTAGATGTTCGTCCAGCCCCAATACTCGGCACGCTCGGCCCCAAGCTCGGTCGTCCGCTCGCGGATCCACATCTTGCGTTCGCGAAATATAGCGGATTTCAGTTCGGCTTCATCGTCCGGGTCACGGCCTTCTTCAATAAACCTGCAACGCGCAAGCTCTCGAAACTTCGCCGCCTGTACCGCATCATCCGCTTCCTGTCTCGCCTGTTCCGACAATCTCGCACAGTCCTCGACCTCGCGGTTAACATCAAAAACAGTTCCAACCAATTCGTCCTTTCGCGGAAAATAGCCAACAACCGGTTCATTCTCCCAGATCGGCCCCGATCGCTTCCCCGCGACAAAACACGTCGAAACATGCACCAGCCGCGGCTTTTTCATCATCCGCGCCATTTTCAGGATATTGTTCGAGCCGACAACGTTCGTTCTTAGAGCACTCTCCAGCGGCGGATTGAATGTCACGTTTCCCGCACCATTTATGATGATGTCGGTGTCACGCATTATCTTCTTCGCCGCCTTTTCATCGAACCCAAGCAGTTCGTCCCCGACATCGCCATTCACCGGCACGACCTTCGACTTTATATAATCCTCAAACCCGTCGCCATATTTTTGCCGCAGCGGATCAAACGTCGGCGAGGTCACAATGCTCGTCCAAAACCGTATCTTCGACTCGTTAGCATCGCGTGCCCGCACTGTCGCATACACTTTTCCGATATCCGGAAAATTATGCAGCAGCATCGACAACGTGACCTTACCCACAAAGCCCGTCCCGCCGATAAAGAAGATCTTCTTACCCTTAAATATTTCTGTTGGTGATAATTTCATTAAATTCTTCGCGTTCCGATCACAAAAATCATTCCGGCAGATTCATCCGTTTCAGCAAATCTTTAAATCTTGGGTCATCTCGCAGATCGTCCATAAAC
>JBOGOW010000395.1:0-3878 GCA_050748285.1 Pyrinomonadaceae bacterium | reverse complement strand
GCATGAAGCCTGATAGATTCCAAAATGTGGGAATAAGCGAACAAGGGCTGAATATTGTAGCGATCGGCGGCGGAACCGGATTGGCGACCTTGCTTTCGGGCTTGAAAACCTTTGTCGCCAATGAGCAGAACGGCTCTCCATCGGTAAATTCGCTTTCGGCGATCGTTGCGGTGTCGGATGACGGCGGCAGTTCGGGCCGCCTGCGGGACGAATTACAAATGCCGCCGCCTGGCGATATTCGCAATTGCATGGTAGCGCTCAGCGAAGATTCGCTGCTGCTTTCGAAACTATTCCGGCATCGGTTCTCGGGCGACGGCGAATTGAGCGGTCATAATTTCGGCAACCTGTTCCTGGCGGCTCTCAGTGAGGTTACAGGCGATTTTGCCGAAGCGGTAAGGCTTTCATCGGAGATTCTTGCAAGCAAAGGCCATATTTTTCCCGCCACCGATTCGAATGTTAGGATCGCCGCCGAATTAACCGACGGAAGCGTCGTTCGCGGCGAAACAAAGATCGGGAAGGTTGGGAGTACTATTTCGAGACTATTTCTCGAACCCGAAAACTGTTTTCCGATGCCCGACGCCCAGAAGGCAATTGAGAACGCAGACCTCATCACGGTCGGCCCGGGATCGCTTTTTACAAGCCTTTTACCGCCGCTTCTGGTTCGCGGCGTTCCGGAAGCTATCGAGGCGTCGAGCGCCGTGAAGATCTTCGTCTGTAATCTGATGACTCAGCCGGGCGAAACCGACGGGCTGACGGCGCGTCGTCATCTTGAGATAGTTCGCGAATACGCAGCACACTTGAATTTCGACTATCTCATTGTCAACAGCCAGCCGATTACCGAAGCGCAATTGTCGATTTACCTTGCCGACGGAGCCGAACAGATAGGCGTCCACGGTTCTATGGCCGATGAAACAATAGAAGGTGCCGAGGTAGTTCGTGCCGAGCTGCTCGCCGCCGGTGAAAAGGTTCGACATGATACCGAAAAACTTGCCCGAGCTGTTTTGGCGTGTGCCATTTAGGTGATTTTGCATCGGGAACAATCCTATTTTCATATTCGTCTTAGCGGCGTTTAATGTGGCAAAATTCAGCGTATGGAATTGGTTTCCAATGACGAAAAACCGCTGAATATTTTGATCCTTGCTGCAGGTTTGGGCACGCGGATGAAGTCCGATCGTGCGAAGGTGCTTCATTGGCTGAACGGACGCCCGCTTATTGCTCATGTCTGCGAGACCGCTCTTTTGTTATCGCCGGAAAAAGTGTTTGTGGTCGTCGGGCATCAGGCAGACGAAGTGGAAGACGCGGTATTGAACGAATTTGACGCTGGCCGATTTGAGTTTGTTTTGCAGTTGAAACAGCTCGGAACGGGTGATGCGGTGAACGCTGCCCGCAAATTTCTCGCCGATCAGGATTCGACCATTATGGTGCTTTCAGGCGACGTTCCGATGATCCGTGAATCCACCTTGCGCCGTTTGAACGAAACACATAAAAACGAAAATGCGCCATGCACAGTTTTGACCGTAGAACTCAACGATCCATTCGGATACGGGCGTGTTATTCGCGATTCGAAAGACGGTTTCGAGCGAATCGTCGAACAAAAAGATGCAACCGACGAAGAAAAAAAGATAGCGGAGATCAATTCGGGCATATACTGTTTCGACGGGCGAAAACTTTTCGATGCGTTAGCAAAGGTGCAAAATAATAACGCGCAAGGCGAATATTATTTAACCGATGTACCGAGGATATTAAAAGACAGCGGTGAAACCGTCTCGATCTTTTTGCACGGCGACGCCAAAGAGGTTGAGGGAGTAAACGATCGTGGGCAGCTCGCCGCAATGGAACGAATGAAAATTGACGAAACCATAGAAAAACTGATGAAGGAAAGCGGCGTTACGTTTATCGACCCGCGGAACGCGTATATTTCGGCGAAGGCGGTCGTCGGCCGCGACACTGTGATCTGTCCAAATGTAACTATCGAAGGCGAAACCGTCGTCGGCTCGAATTGCGTTGTCCGTTCGGGCACACGGCTTTCGAATGCAAAGATCGGCGATAATGTCGAAATACGCGACAACTGCCTGATAATCGATTCCGAGGTCGGCGATAATTGCACCGTCGGGCCGATGGCACATCTTCGCGGAAACGCAGTGATGGCCGAAGGATCGAAGGTCGGCAACTTCGTCGAGCTAAAGAAAACAAAACTCGGCAAAGGCTCGAAATCGAGCCATCTGACCTATCTCGGCGACGCGACCATAGGCGAAAATACAAACATCGGCGCCGGCGTTGTAACCTGCAACTACGACGGTAAAAATAAACACGAAACCCACATCGGCGACAATGTAAAAATCGGCTCAGACACAATGCTCATCGCCCCCGTAACCGTCGGCGACGGCGCCGTAACCGGCGCCGGCAGCGTGGTTACGAAAGATGTGGAAAATGGGGAATTGGTAGTGGGTGTGCCAGCTCGGGGCATTCGCAGTGCGAGTACGAGGTCAGTAAGCGATAATGAGGATTAGTTGCTTGTTTCTTATTTTCTTGTTCAGCCTCTTTTTAGCGGCCCAACCGGCTTACTCCCAAACGAGTCATGAGAAGAGCGATCGCCAGACTTTCTCGAAGTCCAAACTTTATGACCTGCGTGGAACTTGGGAATTTGACGTAGAGAAGTCAACAAAAACACAGATTGGAACTGCCATATTGGCGAACATTCGGAATTTTAAGTCCTACCTAATTGTCGAGCAGGACGGCTCGATCATTAC
This sequence comes from Pyrinomonadaceae bacterium, assembly GCA_050748285.1. Classification (GTDB taxonomy): domain Bacteria; phylum Acidobacteriota; class Blastocatellia; order Pyrinomonadales; family Pyrinomonadaceae; genus OLB17. Next base: position 1,128 of record JBOGOW010000395.1, on the reverse strand, counting down.
GCTGATCGAGAAAGAACATTATGAAACCGTTGACGCGCCTGGTTCGACTAAAACCAAGGAGACGAGGAGTGTCTATTATACCGACGGCCGGGGCGAAATAAATCTTCGCGGAATTGAATACAAGTCAAAGACTAAATGGTTGGGCAAGACACTTATGATCACGGAATATTCGTATGGACCGTTTGTGCGACGTAGTGAGCCGGTGTCAACGACAAAAATCTCGGTTTCGCCTGACGGAATGGTGTTAACGAAGAAATTTTCTCTTGTCGCTCATTCCAAAAAGGAAGCTAAAGAATTTGTGGAGTTTGATGCACAGGTAGTTTATAAGCGCACGCTCAACTAGATTCGAATATGTGCGGAATAGTCGGATACGTTGGAAACAAACAGGTTGTACGATAAATCCTGCATAAGAATCACCTGATTTGCTTTTGCAATGATATAATTTGAAATGATATGACGCTTACAATTGAATTGCCGGTAAAAACAGAAAAAGTTCTTCGAAACAGAGCCGAGCGTCGCGGCAAGAAGCTTGGTGCGTTCATTGAGGAATTGTTGGAGCAGGAGGTTGAATTATCTTTTGAAGAGCTCGTGCGGCCGATTCATGAAGAGACCAAACGGCTTGGCCTCACGGAAAAGGATATTGAGGAACTTATCGATACTGAATTGGCCGCGGTTCGTCGCGAAAAGCCACTGCGCTGTCGATGATCACTTCGGTATTCGACACTAACATATATCTTCAGGCGATTCTCAGCGAAGACGGGCCGGCTCGTGCGTGTGTTCAGCTCGCTCTTGACGGCGCAATAGAGCTATTTATAACCGACGAGATAATCGATGAGGTTAGGAGAGTCGTCACCCGCCAAAAGTTAGTTGCAAAGTATCGTTCACTTCAGGGAGATCGCCCGCAATTGTTGATCTCGGCTATATTGAAAAAATCCACAATGGCTTCAACTCCTTATCAAGAGTTTGTTTTCGAGCGCGATCCATCGGACGAAGTCTTTATAAGAGAGCTTTGAAAAACCCATGGTAAAAGTAGCATATAAGTGTGTGAAAGTTTAAAATTAGGGAATGGAAAACAGACAGATGAATTTAATGGATTCGGTAATGGGATTTAGCCGTCGGCGGAAGGAG
>JBOGOW010000394.1:0-3885 GCA_050748285.1 Pyrinomonadaceae bacterium | reverse complement strand
AACATTTGCTCCGCGGGCCTTAGCGAACTTCAATTCTTCTAGGATCAAAATGCCGGCGCCTTCGCCGATGACGAATCCGTCGCGTTCCGCATCGAATGGCCGCGAAGCGCGTTTCGGGTCGTCATTGCGTGTTGAGAGAGCGCGCATTGAAGCAAAACCCGCGACCGACATCGGCGTTATCGCGCTTTCCGCTCCGCCGCAGATCATCGCGTCGGCATCGCCGCGTTCGATAAGACGAAAGCTGTCGCCGATAGCATGTGCACCGGCGGAACAGGCGGTCGCAGTCGCCGAATTCGGGCCTTTTGCACCGTGCCGGATCGAGACGTTGCCCGAGGCGAGATTTACGATCGCAGAAACGATAAAGAACGGCGAAACGCGATCCGGTCCTGAATTTAGCAGCTTTTCGTGCTCGCGCTCGATGGCCCAAAAATCGCCGATACCGGAACTGATATACGTTCCGACCATTTCGGCATTCGTTTCGTCGATAACGAGCCCGCTGTGCTTCATCGCCTCGTCCGACGCCGCTAGTGCGAAATGCGTAAAGGCACCCATTCGCCGAGCTTCCTTCTTATCAAGGAAGCTAAGCGGATCGAAATCCTTTACCTCACACGCAAACTTGACCGAAAACTTTTCGGTGTCAAACTTCTTGATATAGTCCGCGCCATTCGCCCCACCCATCAGCGCAGACCAACTCGCCGGCACATCATTGCCAACCGGCGTTATCAGTCCGAGACCTGTTACTACTACGCGACGTTTCATAAAAACAGTGGTCAGTGGTCAGAACTGAGTTTCCTAACTAACGAATTCGACAATCCATTGACCAATCGCCCAACTTCAGCGGACTTCTCCATCACCTTACGACTCTCTTCCGCCGTAATATATTTCCTTATTTAGGCGATCAGGTTCTGCGTTTCGGTTTCCATCAATGAACCGTAAGCAATCGACAAATGTCGAAGAAATTCTTTTGTGGAACTTCTTCCTTGACCTTCGGCAATATTAGACGGAACCGAAACAACCGCTTTTCGAATTTGTATTGTTAATCCAAAAAGTTCTTCCTTCGGAAATTTATCGGTTAAATCGTAAACCAATTTAACGAGATCCATCGCCTTCTGCCAAACAATCAAATCTCGATAACTCTGAACCGGCATACAACTGCGTGTCCGAACCTGATAAATCGGCGACCATTCTTAGTCTGACCACCGACCACTGACCACTGACCACCGTCCACTATCCCTTATGCTGTTCGACGTAGGCATAAGCATCGCGGACGGCTTGGATCTTTTCGGCGTCTTCATCGGGAATTTCGATATCGAATTCCTCTTCGAACCGCATTACGAGTTCGACGAGATCGAGCGAATCCGCACCGAGATCCTCGATAAAGCGTGCATTTTCAGTAACTTCCGCTTCATCTACACCAAGCTCATCTACGATGATCTGTTTAATCTTATCTTGAACTTCTGACATATTTTCTCCTATAATTTAAAGCGTTTCTTGTGTATTTCTTAAACTTTCCGTGTTTTCAACATTCCGTATTCGCGCCTGACGGTCGATCTGTTTTACCAGACCCGAAAGAATCTTTCCAGGCCCGACCTCGACGAAAGTATCTACGCCGTTCGCGATCAAATTCTCAACCGACTGCAACCATTTTACAGGCGATGAAACCTGCTTTGTCAATGCGTCGCAAACCCTTGTTTTGTCCAAATTAACTTCTGCATCGACATTATGAATTATTGGGAACTTAAATTCTTTATATACAATCGTCTGCAAATCGACCTCGAGCTTTTCCTGAGCCGGCATCATCAACGCGCAATGGAACGGAGCGGAAACATTCAACTTGATCGCCCGTTTTGCTCCGCGTGCTTTCAATAATTCGCATGCTCGATCGACTGCATCGGAATCGCCGGCGATAACGATCTGCGAAGGCGAATTTATATTTGCAGGGCTGCATATTTGGCCGTCCGCGGCATCTGCACACGCCGCTTCGACCGTTTCGAGATCGGCTCCGAGTATCGCCGCCATCGCACCTACGCCAACAGGAACCGCTTCCTGCATATATGTCCCGCGTTTGCGAACGGTGCGAACCGCATCGGCAAATTCCAACACTCCGGCCGCGACAAGTGCCGAATATTCGCCGAGACTATGGCCCGCAACGAAATCGGGCTTCGCAAACCCTTCCGATTCCATCGCTCGGAAAGCAGCGACCGAGGTCACAAGAATCGCAGGCTGCGTATTCGCTGTAAGCTGCAGATCGGCCTCATTTCCGGCAAAACACATTTCGGAAAGCGAAAATCCGAGCGCATCGTCAGCGTCTTCAAAGATCGATCTTGCAACTGGGAACTGGTCATGTAGATCCTTTCCCATTCCAACGGCTTGACTTCCCTGCCCCGGAAAAATATATGCAAGATTCGCCATTTTTTATGCAAAAGTCCGCGAGTGAGCAAGGGCGAAACGATCAAGTTGAATGTATCGCCCTTGCTCACGCGCGGGCTTCTGCAATTAAAATCTCAAAACCGTGCCGCCCCACGTAACGCCGCCGCCGAATGCGGTTAGAAGCACGATGCTTCCATCTTTTATTCGTCCCGATTCTATGCATTCATCCATCGCGATCGGGATTGACGCCGACGAAGTATTGCCGTGTTCGGCGATATTCGAGTAAACCTTTTCTTCCGGTACACCGAGACGAGATGCGACGGCGTCGGTGATTCGCTGATTCGCTTGATGCGGTATCACAATATCGAGATCGTCAACCGTCAGGCCTGCTTTCTCAAGCATTTCGGCAGATATATCCGCCATCGAGCGAACCGCGACCTTGAAAAGTTCGTTACCTTTCATCTTGAAGAAATGCTGGCCTTCGTCGATGGTTTTATGTGTCGTGCCCATTTTCGTGCCGCCGCCGGGAGCGTAAAGCTGCTCTTCGTAACGGCCGTCGGATTTGATCTTTGTCGCCAAAATTCCTTTGCCCGAATTTACGGGACCGAGAACCGCAGCTCCGGCACCGTCGCCAAAGATCACGCACGTGCCGCGGTCCGTATAATCGACGTATTTTGTTAGGACTTCCGCGCCGACCACCAACGCATATTTGATCTGCCCGGTTCGAATCATCGATTCGACCATCGTAATACCGTAGAGAAATCCCGAACACGCTGCAAACACGTCCATTCCCGCGGCATTGCTCGCACCGATCTGTGCCTGAATAAGCGCGCCCGTCGAAGGCATTATCTGATCCGGCGTAGTAGTTGCGCAGATAATAATATCGATGTCTTCCGGATTTAGACCGGCTCGTTCCAAGGCTTGTCGTGCCGCGGCGGTTCCGAATTGCGATGTGTACTCGTTTTCGGCGGCCTTATGGCGCTGCTTGATGCCGGTTCGCGTGGTGATCCATTCGTCGGAAGTCTCGACAATCTTCTCCAGATCGGCATTCGTCAAAATGCCCTCCGGGTAAGCGTGTCCCATCCCGATGATGCCGGCGTTGTGCTGAGTCATTTACAAGAATTAGAACGTAAACGAGAATAAAACTCAAAAATTATTCGGCCTCTTTAACATCGATGATCTGCCGACCTTTGTACATTCCGGTCTTTGGATCGATGCGGTGCGGAATTTTCGCTTCACCCGAGTCTTTATCAATATAATACTGCGGCACAGTCAGCGCGTCGTGCGCCCGGCGGATCCGCGTGCGTGCGTGCGAATGTCTTCGTTTTGGATTTGGCATAAATACCTCTAAATTAATCGCCGCAAAAAAAGCACAAAAAGTCGCAAATTGTCGTAGGTCTTTTTTCGAGGCTAGTTCAAATTCTTAAGAGCCGCCCAACGCGGGTCGATCTCATTTTCAATACATTTACAATCTAACAAATTGCGGTTAGCACCGCATTTTTCGCAGAGACCGAA
>JBOGOW010000393.1:0-3890 GCA_050748285.1 Pyrinomonadaceae bacterium | reverse complement strand
AACTCCATACTGTGAACATAAATATTCTAACCTTCGATTCGCTTGATTCTACGAACACCGAGGCGTTGAAACAGGCTCGGCTTGGCGCGGATGAAGGTTTGTGTATTGTGGCTCGCGAGCAGACGGCAGGACGAGGCAGGCACGGACGCACTTGGATTAGCGAAAAAGATGCCGGATTGTATCTCAGCGTCGTCCTGCGGCCAAAGCTCGACGCACAATATCTTCCGCTAATCACTCTCATGGCAGGCGTGGCCGTACACGACACCCTTGAGGAATTCGGCATAAAGGCAGACATCAAATGGGTCAACGACCTGCTTGTCGATGAAAAAAAAATCGCCGGGATTCTAGCCGAAACGACCGAAACAAACAACGGCCTTGCGGTCGTCGTCGGCATCGGTATCAACCTGAAAAAGTCAGCAGCGACCGGAGATGTTGCCACCTCGATACAAGAGACAGGAGACGGGAGACAGGAGACTGGAGACCTTGCTGAAATCCTGACCAAATTTCTCTCATACTTTTACGACATCCTCAACCGCGAAAACGGCCCGGCCGAGACCATCGACGAATGGCGGCGGCGTTCGACATATTTCTCAGGTAAACGTGTCCGCGTTGTGTTAGAAAATGAAACGGTAACCGGCGTAACCGACGGCCTCGAACCGAATGGTGCCCTGCGTCTGCAAAAAGCAGATGGCAGCATCGCGATTATCCAGGCCGGTGATGTCGAGAGACTGCGACTGGAAAATTGAACACTCCGGTCTTACACATGCATTGGACTGTGAATAGCGGCAATTAAACATTTTTAAGGAAGCGGGGGCAAGCCCCGCTTCCTCAAGGACTTCAGATACCTGACTCTCCTCTCTTGCCCCCGCAAGACTCGTGCCGTAAACTCGTTTTATGCTCAATGGCAGGAAGATCGTGGTTGTGATGCCTTCGTTCAATGCGGCGGGGACGCTGCTCGACACGGTCGCCGAAGTGCCGCGTGAGATCGTGGACGAGATACTGCTTGTCGATGATGCGAGTTCGGATGAAACAGTGCAAATGGCCGTGGAACTCGGCCTTACCGTCTTTCTGCACGAGCAAAATTACGGTTACGGACGCAATCAAAAAACCTGCTACCGTGAGGCATTAAGACGCGGTGCAGATATAGTGATAATGGTACATCCCGATTATCAATATTCGCCAAAGCTGATCGCACCTATGGCGGGGATGATTGCCTATAGCGAATATGATACGGTCATCGGCTCCCGCATTCTCGGCAAAGGCGCACTCACCGGCGGAATGCCGCTTTATAAATACATCGCCAATCGAGGGCTGACGTTTGTCCAGAACATTCTACTCAATTTCAAACTATCTGAATATCACACCGGCTTTCGCGGCTTTACACGTGAAGTGCTTGAAACACTGCCGCTCGACGCAAATTCGGACGATTTTGTGTTCGACAATCAGATGCTTGCACAAATTGTGCACTATGGATTTCGCGTCGGTGAGATATCGACGCCGACACGTTATTTGCCAGAAGCCTCGTCGATAAATTTCAGCCGCAGTGTGAAATACGGCTTTGGCGTGCTCGCAACATCTTTCAAGTTTCGTTTGAATCGACTCGGTATGAAATCTGCGCTATTTTCTGAACGTGCGGCATCACAGCTTCCTGGTTATTATCAGCAGATCGAGCGTGCTAAAATCGACTCACGAGGTTAAGTTTTATGATCTTTCATGTAGTACTTGAAAAAGATGAAGACGGCTGGATAGTCGCTGAATGCCCTTCGCTTCCGGGTTGTGTTTCGCAAGGCAAATCCGAACAGGAAGCTCTCGAAAATATCAAAGAGGCGATCACGGCTTGGCTCTGGGCAGAAGATCAAAAGGCAATGTCTGTTCTGCCGCCGCGTGCCGGAGAAGCCGTGCTTGTAACTGTGTAGCTGGATGGGAAAGCTAGGTAACATTTCCGGCAAGGACGCGGTCAAGGCCTTCCAAAAGGCCGGTTGGCATAAAGTCGGTCAGGTCGGAAGCCATTTGGTAATGTCGAAACCGAACGTCCGCGTTAACCTTTCGATTCCGCAACATAAAGAACTTGCAAAAGGCACGCTTCGGGCATTGATCCGAAATGCCGGTCTTGACGTGGATGAATTTATCAACTTGCTGAATAAATAGGACACCATAACATATGAAAATCGAACGACGTGAATTTTTGGGAATAGCGGCTGCGGCAGCGGCGGGTTTGGCGGCGAATGGAACTGCCATTGCACAAGGGCGTGCACTAAATTTGGCGGAAGTCTCGGTCGCCGAATTACAGGCGATGCTGCAAAGCGGCAAGACGACATCCGTAGCGATCACCGCTGGGTATCTGGCACGAATTCGTACTATCGACAAGAAGCTGAACTCGGTCATCGAGCTTAACCCCGACGCCCTTGCCATCGCACGTGAAAAGGACAACGAACGCCGCAACCGAATGCTCAAAGGCCCGCTGCACGGCATTCCGGTTTTGATAAAAGACAATATCGACTCCGCCGACAAAATGAAAACCACCGCCGGGAGCCTCGCTCTTGCCGATGCTCCGACGCCGAAGCAGGATTCGTTCATCGTCGAGCGTTTGCGTGAAGCCGGTGCCGTTCTGCTCGGCAAAACCAACTTGAGCGAATGGGCGAATTTCCGCGATGGCGATTCGTCGAGCGGCTGGTCTGGCCGCGGCGGTCAGACGCACAACCCGTACATCCTCGACCGCAATCCGTGCGGCTCTTCGTCGGGCACGGGTGCGGCGATCTCGGCAAGCCTCGCAACGGTCGGCATCGGCACGGAAACCGACGGCTCGATACTCTGCCCTTCGTCGATCTGCGGACTCGTGGGAATAAAACCGACGGTCGGCTTGGTATCTCGAAGCGGAATCATCCCGATCTCTGCCACGCAGGATACGGCCGGCCCGATGTGCCGTTCGGTCGCGGATGCGGCGGCACTTCTGTCGGCAATAACCGGCGTCGATCCGCGTGATCCCGCGACCGCCGCAAGCGAAGGCAAGTCGAGAAATGATTATCACTCGTCGCTCGACGCAAACGCCTTGAAAGGTGCACGCATTGGCGTCGCGCGCGATTATTGGGGACGTAATGCGGTCGTCGATAAGATAACCGACGCCGCTCTCGCAACTTTGAAACGTGCCGGTGCCGAGCTCATCGACGTCAAGTTTCCGAACCTGCGAAAGTTTGGCGCGGCTGAGAATATAGTTTTGCAATACGAGTTTAAAGACGGCGTCGAGAAATATCTGCGTGAACGAAATGCGAAATTCAAAACGCTCGAAGACCTCATCAAATTCAACCGCGACAACACCGCAAAAGAGATGCCGTATTTCAATCAGAGCATCTTTGAAGAATCGGCAAAACGCGGTTCGCTGACCGACAAAGAATATTTGGACGCGATCGAAACCTGCCGGAAATTCGCACGCGCAGAAGGCATCGATGAAGCAGTCGATAAAAATAATCTAGATGCGATAGTCGGACCGTCGAATGCACCGACGTGGATGATCGATCTGGTCAACGGCGATTGCGGCAGCGGCTATGTCGGCAGTTCGTCGATGCCTGCGGTCGCCGGTTATCCGAACATCACGGTTCCGGCAGGCTTTGTAAAAGAATTGCCGCTCGGTCTCTCATTCTTCGGCAAAGCGTGGACCGAAGCAAAACTGATCCAGCTCGCATACGCATTCGAACAAGCAACCAAAGCCCGCCGCGCCCCGAAATATTTCCCGACTGCGGGATGATCGGACGACCAGTATTCCGCGTGTCAGAACCGGGAGCGGTAGCGACTGGGTTCTTAGACTGGAACGCAGGCATCCCTGCCTGCATCTGTTAATTGCAAATCGCGGGGGCAAGCCCGCCTTCCTGACTGCGTGTAATTTAATTACGGAT
>JBOGOW010000392.1:0-3896 GCA_050748285.1 Pyrinomonadaceae bacterium | reverse complement strand
ACTTGCGGGAAGGTCGGTCGGCTTGGTTAGCCTGAATCCGCTTGTCGGATGCGTCATCGTTTCGGCTGGTGGTGAGGTCGTTGGTGTAGGAACGTACATCGCCGACAACATTACGCATGCCGAGATAATCGCTCTCGAACAGGCGGGCGAAAAGGCGAGCGGCGGAACGGCGTATGTTTCGCTTGAGCCGCACGCGCATCATGGAAAGACGCCGCCGTGTACCGATGCGTTGATAAATGCAGGTATCAAACGGGTTGTCGCTCCGATCGAAGATCCAAACCCACTCGTTTCCGGTAAAGGATTTCAGAAGCTTCGTGAGAATGGTATTGAGGTTGTAACGGGGATTCTTGCAGATGAAGCGACGAAACTAAACGAGAAATTTATTTGCTGGCATAAAAAGCAGCGTCCGTTTATTCACCTTAAACTTGCGATGTCGCTCGATGGACGCATTTCTTTGAACAAGAGTGTTTCAACTGTCTTGTCGGGAGAAGCGGCTCTGCAACGCGTTCACAAACTGCGGCACGAATACGACGCCATTTTGATCGGAGCAAATACGGCGATTATCGATAATCCTAGCCTTACTGACAGAAGCGGCAAACCGCGCCGGCGTCCGCTTGTCCGGGTCGTGCTCGATAATAGTCTGCGGCTGCCGTTGGAACATCATCTTGTCGAGACCGCAAACAAAACCCCGACGTTGGTATTTACAAGTAACATCGATCCCGTAGATACCGAACCATTGTTAGCAAGGGGTCTAGAAGTCATTCCCGTTGACGGCGGACCTCGAAATCTCGCTGGCGTTCTAAAAGAATTGTATCGGCGTGATATTCAAAGCGTCATGGTCGAAGGCGGTAGTGAAGTTGCGGGTGCTTTCATCGATGCTCGACTCGTCGATAAGGTAACACTGATCTATTCGCCGATGATCATAGGCGGTAAAGACGCTCCTGTTGCAATCGCAGGCATCGGAGCAAACTCAGTCGCCGAAGCTCTCGACATTAGCTCATTCTCCGTTACGAAACTTGGCCCAGATATTGAAATTACCGGCTACCCTAGTATTTAATCTTAAATAGTGGGTTGGACGTATGACGAAAATGCAGATACCTGACAGGACGGGATTTCTTAAATCTGTTTCAGAGGAATTTTATCGGCTGGATGGGTTTCAAAAGGCTGAGACGATTCCAATCGAGGAATTGCGTGTCACGGCTGGCTATTCGGCGTTCATACTGGTTCCGTTCATGCGTTGGCTCCATGGTCGGGCTTTGAAAACTCTCGCTAAGCAGCGCGAAAAATATCCTGCAGTCGAAGAAGAAGCAAATTTGATTGTTAGCCAACAGGACACGCAAACTTTTATTTGTCGCGCTTTTCGAACGATACCAAAAGACGAGATACTAACAGAGTATGCTTTTGTCAAGATATTCTCTGAGGCGTTGTATAACCTCGCTATCGAGACCCACGGTCAAATACGTTTCGACCCAGTCCTTTTCGCGGTGGTCGCACATAAGATTACAATCACGGGCATTCGAGAATACTGCCATTCCGCACCAAAATGAAACTTCATTCCGCGCAAAGGCCGCTTGCTAAAAAGTCCCTCGGTCAGAATTTCCTTGTCGATCAAGATGTAATCGATCGCATTCTTAACGCCGTTGGACCGACAGAGACGAATTTAATTATCGAAATCGGGCCCGGAGCCGGCGCTTTGACCAAGTCACTTGTCGATTCAGACGCCTCTGTGATCGCGCTTGAACTAGATCGCGAACTCATTCCGTTGCTGCGCGAAAAGTTTGAATCGGAGCCCAATTTCCGTTTGATCGAGGCTGATGCTTTGGAAGTGGAGTTTTGTGAAATTGTCGCATCGTCGAATATCGGAACTCGGCTGCCGGCGCCCGCAAACGATGCCGATTCCGCCCTTACTTACGTGCGGGATTCGGCATTTGAGCTGCCCGATGCAGGCGGTTCTGACAGAGCGAAGCTCGTCGCCAATTTGCCGTATTACATTTCGACCGCGATATTGCAGCGGCTTGCCGAGCAAAGGGAATGTTTTTCAACTCTTGTATTGATGTTTCAACGCGAGGTTGTTGAACGCATTACCGCCGAACCTGGAAATTCCGAACGCGGTTTCCTGACAGTTTTGGTAGAAGCTGCGTTTTCTGTTGAAAAATTATTTGACGTTCCGCCGACCGCATTTCGGCCGGTTCCTAAAGTATGGAGTTCTGTGGTTCGCCTCACGCCCAAGCCAAAAAGCTTTGCCGATGAACCGCAGTTTCGAGAACTTATCAGCACCGCATTCGCTCAAAAACGAAAAACCATTTTGAATAATATGAAGCACTTGCGTCCAAATGCAGCTGAATCTCTTAAAAAGGCGAATATTGCCGCGAATCGACGCGCTGAAACGCTTAGCCTCGACGAATGGATCGCTCTCTACTCACTTTTATCCCGAAATTAACCCGCAGCAATATGCTATACTCACGGTTCGAACTTCGGTCGAAGAGGATCAATAATTAGTGAATAAAATAGAAATTATTCCGCTTGGCGGTATCGGCGAATTCGGGATGAACTGCATGGGCATCCGTTATGGCGATGAGATGATCGTCGTCGATGCGGGCATGGGATTTCCTGAGGAAACACCATACGGCGTCGATATTTCGATCCCGAATTTCGATTTTCTCGAAGAATATCGCGACGACCTGACGGCTATAATTCTCACTCACGGTCACGAAGACCACATCGGTGCCCTCGCTTATATTCTTCGCAAATTCAATCTGCCGGTTTACAGTTCGCGATTCACATTGGCCTTGACGGAAAAACGTTTGGAAGAATTCGATATGCTCGATGACGTTTTGATGCATCGCGTTAAGCCGAATGATGTGGTGGAGATCGGGAATTTTAAGATCGAGTTCATTCATGCTTCACATTCGCTGGTCGAATGTTTTTCGCTTGCAATACACACTCCGATCGGGACGGTGATCCACACCGGCGACTACAAGATCGACGACACGCCCGTTATCGGCAAACCATACGATCTCGAAACGCTCGGGCGGATTGGCGACGAAGGCGTCCTGGCATTACTTTGCGATTCGACGAACGCGACCGTGCCCGGCCGAACGCCTTCGGAACAGGCTGTAATTCCGGCATTTGAAGAGATATTCGAACAAACCGAAGGTCGATTGTTCGTTTCCACTTTTTCGTCATCGCTTCATCGTCTGCAGATCGTTTTCGACATTGCTCACCGTTATGGCCGCCGCGTTTGCGTGCTTGGCCGCTCGATGCAAAAAAATGTCGAGATCGCGACCGGAATGGGGTTGATAAAGGTCGTCGGTGACACAATGATCGATCTTTCAGGGTCACGTGCACTTGATGACGATGAGATTTGTTATTTGGTAACCGGTTCGCAGGGCGAGATGCGGGCTGCGCTTTGGAATCTTGCGACATCGACCTATAAAGGAATGGAGGTCGAAAAGGGCGACACCGTCGTGCTCTCGGCAAGGATCATTCCCGGAAACGAAAAAAACATCAGCCGTCTGATCGGCCATCTTTACAAACGCGGCGCGAATATCATCGAAGAAAAGCGTCGGCTGGTGCATGTTTCAGGACACGCTTCGCAGGAAGACATAAAAATAATGGTCGAGACCGCGAAACCGAAATTCGTTGTGCCGATCCACGGCGAATATAGAATGCTGTTCCGGCAAAAGGAATTTATCAAGAATCACGTCGCGGGCTACGACGATAGCGACATTGTTTTGATAGAAAACGGCAACGTCCTTGAGCTCGACGAATTCGGCGCACGCGTTATCGAGAAACACGAGCTTTACAAGACATTTATCGATGAAGAATCGAGCGACGAAATCGAATATGACGTTGTCCGCGAACGAAAGAAACTAGCCTACGGCGGCACCGTGTCG
>JBOGOW010000391.1:0-3900 GCA_050748285.1 Pyrinomonadaceae bacterium | reverse complement strand
GCTATGAAGTTTGGAATGACGACGTCTATGAAAGCCCGCTTCCATAATCACCAAAACGACCGATTGGATCAAATATTGAGGAGTAGTTATGCCTGAAATCGAATTCAAGATAGATACCGAACGGGGAAGTTGCGAAACCGAGATCAAGGGGTATCAAGGTACGGCGTGCGAGAAAGCCGCTAGGCAGCTCAAGGAAGTGCTTGGCGATCCCTCCGCAGAAATTAAAAAGCAGGAATATTTCGTCGCACCCCAGTCCAAACTGACGACTAAACGAAAATGAGCAACGAAATCACTCTGATACTCGAATCCGACAGTGGGAAACTCACCACCGAAGTATCAGGTATTTCCAACAATGTAATTGCCGACCTAAAGGCGGACCTTGGCACCGCCCAGAATATTAATTGCGCAAAGCCGCTCGAAAGGGACATTGTCAAGTTGCCAGCTTCCAACGTGTCCACATTCACTGATAATCAGTCAATCTGGCTGCATAGGATGTATCACAATTCGGTCGTTGATGGGCCCGGTCGAAGAAGCGTAATTCAGGTTGCAGGGTGTTCGATTCGATGCCCAGGTTGTTATGTTCCGGAGACACATATTGCCCAGAACGGACGGTTGGTAACTGTCTCGTTTATTGTTGAAGAAGTTTTTCGAGAACGCTTCGGGCAGGATGGCGTAACAATTCTCGGCGGGGAACCATTCGACCAACCGGGTTCTGTAGCTGAGATCGTATACAAGCTGAATCGACTTGACCTCCATATTACGATCTATTCCGGGTACACGCTTGAAACTTTAATCGGACGGAAAGACAGCAATATTGATTACATTCTTACTCATGTCGATCTTCTAATCGATGGTCCATTCATGCCTCTGCTTGCCGCCAACGCCGGTGAGTATCGAGGCTCCCGGAATCAACGACAATTTGCTCAGTTGACGAGAATAATTTGAGACGCTTTTCGCTACGCATCCTTCAACTCAATATGCGGCAGCCTATCCCGCTCAGTGAGACCTCAGAACAATCGTGAATTAGTCCGATTCGGATTGTAGAAGATTTCGAATTGCGGCGGTCGCTAATGCGTATTTCGATCAATCTACGCAAGCCTGATTATTGCTTCAACTCTTTTTCTCGCATGAGAGGTTCTCTGGAAGACCGACTAATGTCATTAATTCAGTAGACAAACGTAACAAGGATTTGAGACTATTAAGGCTTGCGAATTTTGACCTACATTTTTGTTGCGTATTTGCTAGTCTTATCGGTGCAGCCTTGTACCGATAGCCTCTTGCCGCTCGACAATCAAGGTCATGAAACCCAGAAGGTTTCGCATCTCGACCCGACATCGCAGGACAGTGACGACAATAGTAACGATAACTGTTCGCCGTTTTGCGTTTGCTCATGTTGTGGAAGCAATCCGGCACCGACGATCGTTTACGCATTTCCGGTAACTACTCCCATTAGCCGCGAAGCGTCTGGCGAAGTTTTCTCTCAATACAAAACTCCTTACGAATCAACGCGTTCCTTCTCTATCTGGCAACCGCCAAGAGCTTAACTAACAACCCATAACCGCGCATTTTTGATTGGATAGTCGTGCCTTATGTGGCTGGGACTGTACCTGCGTTTTTGTTAGTTTTTGCATTTGGAATTTATGTACAGAGTTCTTTTATTGTTAGCCCTGCTAACTGCGGCTGTCGCTGTATCAGGACAGACGAAGTTGCCGGATCCTACATACCCCATTTATTACAGCCAATTGGACGGGCTCTCCCTTGCGGAGATCGTCACAGCGGCTTTTGAAACAAACAGCGAGATAAAGATCGCTGCGCTTGAAGTCGATAAGGCAAAGGCTCGTTTGACACAAGCCGGTCTTCGTCCAAATCCAACCCTCGAAGCCGAACAAAGTTCTGGTCGATTACTCGGTTCGCCCGGAGAGAGCGAGTTTACCACCGGCATCTCTATCCCTTTGGAACTATACGGTCAGAGGAACAGACGTATCGAACGTGCCAAAGCCGAGATAGTTCTAAAAGAAGCGGAAATTGCTACGCGGCAGCGAGAGATAATTTTTAGAATTGTCGCGGACTATGCCGATGCCCTTTCTGCTTTTCGCGAGATCAAGATTCTCGATGAGATCCTTGCCATCGACCTTGAGACGATCAAGTTCGTGCAAATTCGTGTAAACGAGGGCGATACCGCACCGCTCGAACTCAATCTTCTGCAAACGGAGGTAGAACGGCTACGAGTACAGCTTCAGCTTGTCGAAGGGCGACTCCAAACGGCCATCACAAGGCTAAAATATTTTGCCGCCATTCCTTACGAACAGCCGCTTCGTCTCAAAGAAGAACTGCCATTGGCTACCTTCCGATCTCTACCACCTTCGACCGAAGTGGCAATTGACGTTGGTCTGAAAAGCCGGCCCGAAATTCGAATTGCCGAGCTTGAAGAACAATTGGGAAACGCCGGACTTAGATTGATCCGGTCAGAGGCCAAGCCGGAAATATCTGCATTCAGCAGATTTTCTTTTAGCACATCAACCATCGATTTGCCAACCGGTCCGTTCCCGCAGGATCGCGACCGGAACTTGCTATTCGGTATCACCATTGGCTTGCCCGTGTTTGATCGAAAACAAGGTGCAAAAGCCGAGGCGGCAATAGCGATAAGACAGGCTCAGGAACGCCGTATTTTTGCCGAGGGCGTAATCAGGAACGAGATCATTGTTGCGTTTCAACAGCTTGAAACTGCGAGAAAGGCACTGATCGCTCTTGAGACAAACGTGCTTCCTCGTGCACGCGAAAATATCGAAACAATTCGGCAGGTCTATCAGATCGGCCAGTTAAAGATCACCGACTTACTTTTAGAACAACGTCGATTGATCGACGCAAATCGCGATGTGACCGAGGCATTGACCAGAAAATATCGGGCTGAGGCCGATCTATTTATCGCTTTAGGCCTCTCATTTGAAAATTAAAGGAAAAAATATGTCAGAGAACAAAATTACAGAACAAAGCGAACATCACGCGGGCGACGAGGCAGAACTTGACCGTCTCGATTCGAATTTAGATGAGATGGATCAAAACGTTGAAGAATACAGTGAACGAAAGACCAATCCCATTTTACCGTGGATAATCACGGCGGCGGTCATCGGCTTAATCGCGATTGTTGGAATTGTTTGGATCATGAGTAAGAACTCCGCAAGCGGCGATAAAGCCTCCATGGAAGAACACAAGGAAGAGCCGGGACATTCCGACGACGAGAAAGGCAAAGAAGTGAAGCTTGACTCTGAAATGCTTTCGTCTGCCGGCATCGTAACAGAGACCGTGACGCAGCGTCCGGCCGTGGGGATGCTAAATGTTACCGGTGCGGTTGAACTAAATCCTGAAACGACCGAGATGGCTACACTGTTGGTCGGCGGACGCATCGAGCGAGTCAATTATGGAGTCGGCGACAGTGTGCAGCGTGGGGCTGTTCTTGCCGTGGTTTCAAGTCCGCAGCTAGCACAGATGCACGGCAAGATGCACGAAGCCCGAACGCAGTTTGAGCTTGCGACTAGGAATCTTGAAAGAGTGCAAAGAAGCGAGAATCGTGTAGCGGTTTTAGACGCAAAGGCGAGGCTCGACGAAGCTGAAGCTACGCTCAAAAGGACAAAACGATTAATTGAGCTAGGAGCCGGAGCCGGAAAGGACTTAATTTCTGCCGAAACTCAATATCGAACGGCAAAAGCGAATTATGATTTTCAATCCAACATCTCGCTAAATAAGGAGATCCAGGAAGCGAAAGCAGCGGTCGAAACCTCCCGCGTTGACCTAAAACACATTGTTGATGAGATGCGATCACTTGGCGTCACGGTAAATCCAAATGAGCCTGACGACCATCGAGAAGACACTTCGCTCGTTGCTCTGCGAGCTCCTCTATCC
>JBOGOW010000390.1:0-3903 GCA_050748285.1 Pyrinomonadaceae bacterium | reverse complement strand
CGTGTAGATCGCTCAAATAAGGCGAACCGTAAGCAGTGAGCCAAAGGGCAGTGAGCCGCCTACGTTTGGCTTTGGTGTGTCCGGGGTTGTCGCTGTAGTCGCTGCACTATTATTGCGAAATTGCTCATCTCTGACCTTTGTGACTCCAAAGAACAACGACCGTCCTAAGGGTTCGATTGACGATACAGATCTTGACAGTGGAGTGTCGTTACCTTGCGGAGAATTCTTCTTTGTCTCCAGGTTGGTGGGCTGATCATCTCGTTTGAGAGCGTCCCCGTAGGAGACATCAGTGCCAACATTCAAGGAAGGCTCAGTTCTCGTTCGCGATGCTGACATCGAAGAGATATCGTTTGACTCGGTGTCAACGGTAGCGGGTTTGTCGATTGATATCGGTTCATCGGATTGCCCAACCACAGAGTCCTTGCTTGGTATTGGCTCTTTTGACGCTACCATGGTGAGGGCGGCCTTGAGTTTCTCATCCTCGGTCATTGGAGCCGGAGATGAATCCTTTTGGCTCGTTCGATTAACGGCCTGGGGATTTGGCGTAGCGAACCAACCCATACCGAAGAACCAGGTGATCGTTGTACCCATCAGTAACAAGAATACTGTGAACGCTGCAGCGGTTTTTAGAACCTTCGCGGTTCGGGAAGTTTTTCGTTCCGATCCGGTTTCAAGATCCAATTCATCATCAACAACTTCATCGTTCGAATGTTCATTCTGATCATCCAGCAACATTTTCTCGCGTTCTTCATCCGCCTCGATGTCCGGTAAGGCAGTCGGAATATCGGAATCTGTAGTTAACGTAGTTTGCATTGCGTGTCTCCTTTATTTCGATCCATTAAGAGTTGCCGAGATTGGGGCGTCGATAGCTTCGGTTTGAGCAACGGCGACTCGAATCCTCTGATTAACCCCAAGGAGCGGAGATTTGTAGACAAGAGCATAGAACGTAGTAGAGCCTGGCTGGACAAGGCCCTCAAACGCGGTTGTTTCCAAATAGCGGAGATCGAGTTTGGTGGTAAGAAGGCTGTTGCCGTCCTTGTCGAGCGTCTGGATCTGAAGTTCAGGGGAACCTTGAACGAGCCTTAGATTTGTTGATGCAGAATTGCGAATCGCAACAACTACAAGTCGGTTTTCTGAATCAAGATCGGTGACGCGGGTCAGTGATAGTTCCAGACCGTGAAGAGGTGAAGACCACGCGGAGAGGTGCTTTTTTTGATCTCGAAGAACGTCAGCTAACCGCTTGTTTGCAGCCTTCGATATCTCAGCATCGGTCATAGCTCGCTTCGAACCCGCCCGTCTTGATTCGGGTATTTCGGCGAAAACAGCGTTTGAGATTGAGTTCAACTCCGACATTGGAGAATCAGAAATCTTCTCTTCGGCGGGACGTGTTGAACCGACCAGTTTGGATAGTGCCCGTGAGTTAATCGGAGGAGAATTCTTGGTGTCACCGCCAAGGTCAAACGCGAGACCTGCAACCTTTCGCGCCGAGACAACCGCTTCGCGGTCATATGAAATAACGCATCTGTGAGCGTTCTTCTTAAGTTCGCTGACCGGCACCAGTTCGAGAATCAAAACCAGGCCGGACCGCATCTGCAGGCTGATCGCGGCAGAGGTCGCTCCATCTTTTGAAGGGACGAATCCTTCTCCTGGGTAAATGGTTATCGATCGGTCGGTTTCTTTTGTCGGAGATTGAAACACTGACGCAAGCTTGGGGTTTCCCTCATGGATGTAATAGATTCCATCCGATGCCGGAAACTCGACAATAGAAACTGCGTTTTGAGCCAGTCCGAGACGCACAACAGTAGGTTGCTTCGGGTTGACCGTTACATGTGCTTCACCCGAGAGAAAATCAGGGAGCGGAGCATTAATTACCGCAACGGGCTGTGTTTCTTTGGAGACCGCTGAAATGTTTACGACCTTTTCATTTGAGGTCTGATTAGTCTCGGTCGAGACCGGACGGACGACATTCTTTACCTTAGGTTTGTGAGCAGGCTTCCGGAGCTGCGAATACGCATTGACAACAAATGCCGACAGAACGACGAGAGAGATTCCTATTATCCTCGTTGTGTATTTTCCCAGATTTGAAATGCTTAAAGTTTTCATGATTCAGTTGAAGTTCCTTGCTACTTTCCGCCAGTTGTTTCACTGCCGGGTTGAATTGCTGATGATGTTTCCTCTGCATCGCCAATGAGCGTTAATGGCGAGATGGTCTTGCCGTTTACGGGTTCGACGCGAAACCGAAGAATGGTGAAGCCGGTTCTCAGGTTATTGTCGTTTCGGATCGGAGTTGTAGGGCTGTCCTTAAGCAGAAATTTACATTTGAGCTGAACGGACTCTTCGACATCCTGGCCTGAGGCTTTGCGCCTTATCTTGCGTGTGCCGATCGCTCGCAGAATGTATGGGTCGCTTTCATCTACGGACAAGTCCTGTAGTTCCCATGACGAATTCACGCTTTCGGTCTTCTCGGCAGCGAGAACGCCGTTCTGCTTTAGTCGATTGGCCATCGCCATCGAAAGATCAGGGTCGAGCATTCGGAGCAGTTTGTTTACTTGCGCCTCGCGCGTCGTTTGTTCGACTTCGTAAAGAGCGGTTAGAAATTCCTTGACCAGATACTTCTTGTCAGTTGATGTTGGAACGTCCGGCGTGATGCTGACGGTTTCGGTTGAACCATAATCACGGTTGTTGAGTTCGACAACGCGTCCGCTCGATCTATCGACCACAATCCGGTCTGCCTTTCTAAAGATCAGGAACATGTTTACGCAGCCGCTCAGAAAGAGGGCTAACAGCAGCACGCCGAGGATCTTCAAAAGCGACGCGATCGTAACGATGTCGTCCGGGTCGCGAGTAAGGTAAGTTGGTGAACCGTTAACCATTTTCCCTGTATCAGGCGTTTCGATTTTTGTTTCATTTGCTTTCATAAGATTTCGGTCTCGAAAGGGGTAATGGCAAACGCAGTGCCAGACCGAAGTAGCCATTCTCGGGTCAATAGTCGGCTTCTAATTCCACATCGGCAGAAAAATTTGCCGAACGGTGCGAAAGTCGTCCGCAATTGACTCGAAAATTCGCCGACTATCGTTCGTGAGTCGATAAAACAATTTCTCCGGCGAAAGTTGAGCGAGCTCGCCCGGCTGAATTTGTTGGAATGTTTTGTCCGACAATAACAGGGCCGAAACTGAGTTGTTGCGGCTCATCTGAAGTTTCCCGAGAGATCAGGCTTCGTCTACCGGTTCGCGGATCGTAAAAAACCAAAATTGCTTTGCTTTCCTGAACCTCCGTTGCCTTGATCTCCCTTTCACTCCTGGGATATTTCTCGGCGGCGAATGGAATCGGAGGTGTGCCGAATCTACCTTGCTGCTTGAGCCAGCGATACACCTGCACGCCTTGCGAAACATAGCCTAGAGTTTCCTTGTATGGCGGGACACCGTTGACCGTCCTCCGTTGCGAGGCATTGATTAATCGTCCGTTCGACTTTAGATTTCGTCCATAAAGATAAGCAGAGACGGTGCCTTCGCCAGCGTTATAAGCGGCTAAAACAGACTCAAGTCTCCAATCAAATAGGCGTCCCAAATACTTCACATACTTCGCCGCCGCATATAGCGATGAGGTCGGCTCGTACGGGTTTGCCAACCCAAACCGGGCAGCGGTCGTGGGCATAAACTGCATCAGTCCCTGAGCGTTCTTTGGACTGGTCAGCCATGGCCGGAACCGCGTTTCGTTATAGGCAATAGTCCATAGGATGAGAGGGTCGACGCCTTCGCTTTTTGCGACCTTTTCTATCGTCGCCTCGAATAATCTTGCGCGTGAAAGTACATCCATCCTTCTGAGTGAAGTTCGAGAAACCAATTGTTTTTCCTGCGCTGTAGCAACTAAAGGGAAACCAGCAAAAAGTAGCAAGAACAATGT
>JBOGOW010000389.1:0-3928 GCA_050748285.1 Pyrinomonadaceae bacterium | reverse complement strand
ATACACTGCATCGGTGAATGCCGAATCATCGGCGTCCTTTTGCCCTCTCTTCAAATGTTTATAAGCAACTTCTACGTGCGCGAGCATCGCCATCAGTCCAAGCGTATGATCACCCGCACCAGCTTGATCGATCTTTCCTCGAAGGGTCGCAATAATATCCATTAACTAAAAACGCTCTAACAATCGGTGAGCGAAATAAAAGGCGTAATGTTATCAGCCATTTGTGTCGCGTAATGTTACTTGTCGGAACCTCTTGAGCCAATTGAGTCAAGCGGTAGAAACGCCACATGAGCAGAAGAAGAAAAGCGACGAGACCTTGCCCGAGACTACAAAATCACCGGCAGTGTGTCTATGACTGAAAATAGCTTAACGCGTCCGTTCGTGAGGTCTACCTGGCCAAGTGTTGCCATCTGCGAGAGGCGGCTTTGGGTTGATTCTGTTGAAAAAGTCGGTTTTCTCAAACTGCCAGAAGACGGATCGATGAAAGCTCCTTTTTTGCACGCTGCTACGTGAAATCTGTGTCCGTATGCCTCTGCGGCGATTCAAGATTTCAATCTCATGCGCCTACTTTTCTGCCGTAAAAACCAAATCCGACTTTTTCAACAGAATCGGTTTATTACTGCCGTTCATGAACAGCGGTTTTCAGCCGATTCTGTTGAAAAAGTCGATTTGCTCAAAACGCTCGAATATTGACGGGTGAAAACACCTCTTTCTGCACGCTACTACGTGAAATCCGATTCCTGAACCTTCTGCCCAAAACGCAGATTTCAATCTCAGACGCGTACTTTTCTGCCGTGGAAACCGAAGCCGACTTTTTCAACAGAATCAGCCAGCAGCAGGCGTTCGGCTTCGGGAGCTTTCGACCTAAAGCGGACCCTGAAGGCTGTCAGTGACTGACAAGATTTGTCTGTCTCGAAATTGGCTCCATGTCAGCTCAAGGCAATCGCAGCTGAATTGGCTCGGAACGGCAATTGACGAACGCCTGCCCGGCTTCGATACGCCGACTCGGCACCCATACGTTCCCAAAATCAATGCTTTCATAGCTCCTCCAATGCGACTGCACCTCGACCAGTATTCGCGTTGAAAGTCGGTTGCAGAACCAATGGTCCGGCGTAGTGGAGTCGAGAACGCGCAGTGAGCTATCCTTGTACCCATGCTAATAGACCATGAACGTCAAAAACTGATCGAAGCGGTCAAGTTTTTTGCGCAAAACACACGAAAGCTGGGAAAGACGAAGCTATTTAAGCTCCTGTATTTCCTAGATTTTTCTCATTTCAGAGATACCGGGCGACCAGTCACCGGGCTTGAGTACTTCGCGTGGCCAATGGGGCCGGTACCCACCGACCTTTTCGAGGAGCTAAAAACTCCTCAGCAAGATTGGGAGGGTAATTGCTCATTCGAATTTATTCCAATAGCAAAGGGACAGATGTTTCGAGTTGAGGCTTTAAGCAAATTCGATCCTTCGCATTTTTCGAAGCGTGAGCTTCGCATTATGCAAAGCCTGGCAGATCAGTTTAAAAACTCTGACGCAGAGCACATGGTGGAGGAAACCCACCTAGAAAACCTGCCTTGGCATCAGATCTATGAAGTTCAGGGGCGAAAGCAACAGAAAATCCCATACCGAATGGCTGTGCGTACACAAGAGGAGGACGCCGTTATGGGGCTCGCCGCCGATCGAGCAGAAATGGTCGCTACGTTAAGGAAATAATGTGACCCCAGGGACGATTTATCTCCATAAAGATTTCGTGTTTTCTGACGGCACAGCCAAAGACAAGTACTTGGTTGTGCTGGGAAACTTGAAAAATGGGATTGTCCTAGTGGCCAAAACCACATCACAGGGACACCACTACCGCAATGACTTTGGCTGCCAAAGCGGCAACAGGTTTGCCGCTTTCTTCTTTCCCGCCAGTTCAAAATGTTTTCAGAAGAATACTTGGATTTGCTTGAGTGAGTTCTATGAGCTGAGTGAGAATCATCTGACTCAAGGGTTAGCTACCGGCGGCGTTTTTAGGATCGGTCATCTAGGAGAGACTTTCACACGGGATGTACAGTTCTGCGCTAAGGGCTCAGATGACATCAGCGTGGCTCAAGAGTCTATGATCGACGGCAGTTTGGCTCAACCGTGATCAACCAAAGCTCCCTTGGCACGATCCGCTTGAGGCTACGTTTCTAGCCGCTCAATACAGGCATAAGTCGGTCAGAAGTGACAGGTCGGAAGGATCGAGGCAGGCCCAAAAGCTAGCGCTCAGCAACACAGATAGGTGATCTGTCCCGACTATTCTCTAGCTGCTAATTAGCAATCTACGCTGCTGTGGTCACAATTTTCACCACTGCCATTCTTTTCTCGCTTCTGATTTCGGCACTTTTCGACCTCAAGTGTTTACCACGTGCACCTGGCCGTCCAGTAGGGTATAAATATTTGCATGGCCTATTGCCACTTGGCTTGGGTGGTTTTTTCGGTTGATAGTCACTACTTCTATGAAATGGTTACTATTAAATTACTGGTGTAAGCAGGGATACATATGCCGCTCAATCTTGACATTGTCATTGACACAGTAGATTACGAAGTTGACATGAAGGCAGGCCTAGAAACTTTACAAGGAGCCTCCGAGGCAACTTTGAGCATTGTAGAGACTCTTGTGACTGGAAAAGTCGCCCTAAGGCATAGAGGCGTTAGCAGTGTTAGAACAATTTTAAAAAAAACCTTCAAAGGTTCTTATGGGCAGGTTTTCGCCGTTGAAATCTCTGATGAAGAACTAGAAAGAGAATACAGGAAAATTGGCAATACAACATTTGTCGAGTTAATGTCTTACTTCATGAAGGAGTCTCTTTATCTTGAGTCTGCCGACCTCTCAGTAAAAGCTCAGAAAATCGTAGATGATTTAGGCGACTCGGCCGAAGCCCTAATAAAAAAATTGCGTGTTTCCTCAATGGAGAATCTTCATAAAGTCTCAACAAAATTTGATCATGATGTAAAAATCAGATACAGAAAAAGCCTGAATGAAAAAGTGGTTATAGCCAGTTTCAATAAGTCAACTGTTTTAGCACTGCAGGCTACGGAATCCGATAAGAGTACAGATATTACTGCTAGTATAACCAGGCTAAATATAAACACTGGAAACGGTAGGCTTCTTCTTGAAGGAGCGGACGAAACAGTGGCTTTTGGTTTTGGAATTGAATATAAAGAAGTTAGGTTGGAGGCCAAGAAAAAGTTCTCTGAAAACCTAGATCACAACAACGGAATAGATAGTTCCAAATGGAAGAATTTAAAAATAATTGCTAGACCCATAAAGCTTCGAGACGGCAAGATTGTAAAATATATTGTCACAGGTTTTTATAATGATTAACAGATACGCAGCGGCGGCGGCATTATTGCTTTTTGGTGTTTTCGCCTCGTACCTTCTTCAATTTCATTTTAAGTTAGGGTATGGGATCTCCGACGACCCGGCTGTCTGGGGGCAGCTGGGTGACTATTTTGGTGGTCTTCTAAACCCCATGCTTAGCTTTATCTCTCTTGTGCTTCTCATTAAATCATTGACATTGCAAAATCAAGCTAACCAAGACCTCAGAAATGAAATAAGCAACACAAGAAAATCTGAAAGACTGCGCTCCTTCGAGGTACAGCTTTTTAATATGATTGATTCTCAGCGAGCCTCGCTAGATACATTCAAAATTGAATTTGAAAATGAGGGTGTATTAGTAACAATGTACGGGGCTGACGCCATTATTAAAATTGAAGATGATATTGAGTTCTTAAGAAAAAATTCGCCTGATGTTAATCGTGCAATTGAATATCTAGAAGATGTTGATGCTACCGATCAAATATTCGGAGTTACCAGAGTCTTTTATAATATGGTGAAAATGATTTCTGAGAAACTAAGTGATTCCAATGGGTTTTCCTTGGACGATAGGGCCTCTCATTATCTAA
>JBOGOW010000388.1:0-3929 GCA_050748285.1 Pyrinomonadaceae bacterium | reverse complement strand
ATATGGATGACAAGAAAGCCCGCGGCGGCGTGGCGATAAAGGTAAGTATATCATTGGTTTGCATGTCCGCTATGCCGAGTGAACACGCGTTAGACAATGGGGATGTCAAGTGCACGCTCGTTTACACTCGTGTTTCTGCCGCAAACGGTTGTGCAAAAAAGCGACTAATCGGCTCCGTATTGTTCGAGTTTGCGGTAGAGAGTTTTGCGGCCGATGTTTAGGAGGCGGGCGGCGTGGGATTTGTCGCCGTCGGTGTATTCCAGAGTTGCTTCGATCACCTGTTTTTCGATCTCGTCCATGGCGGACGGCATTTCGATTTCGAGCCCGACGGTGCGGCCATCGGCTGCTGCTTTCGAGCGTTCGAGACGCGATTGTGCGAACGACTCGAGCGCGGTCTTGCCGATCGCTTCGGGCAGATCTTCGAGTTCGATCTGGCGGCCAGAAGCGATAATGACGGCGCGTTCGATGGCGTTTTCAAGTTCGCGGACGTTGCCGGGCCATTCATAATTCACGAGCGCCCGGATCGCGTCCTTGGAAATGCCGGAAACAAACCTGCCGGCCTTTTCCTTGTAGCGTTCGAGAAAATGGAAAACGAGCGGGTGAATATCTTCGATTCGCGTACGCAGCGGCGGCAGCGTGATCGGAAAAACCGAAAGCCGGAAAAACAGATCCTTTCGGAATCGACCATCGTTCACAGCTTCTTCAAGGTCGATGTTTGTCGCGGCGATTACGCGAACATCCGAATGAATTACATCGCCGCCGCCGACTCGCGTGAATTCGCCGTCCTGCAAAACCCGCAGCAGCCGAACCTGAGCCTGCATCGACATCTCGCCGATCTCATCGAGGAAAAGCGTGCCGCCATCGGCCTCTTCAAAACGCCCGCGACGCTGTGTGCGGGCGTCGGTAAACGCGCCTTTCTCGTGCCCAAAAAGCTCTGATTCGAGCAGCGTTTCGGGAATCGCACCGCAATTTATCTTGATATGCGGCTTGCCCTCGCGACCGGAATTGAAATGGATAAGATTCGCAAGCAGTTCCTTGCCCGTGCCCGATTCACCCTGGATGAGCGCGGTCGTGTTCGTTCCCGCGACATTGAGAGCAAGCTCGATCGCACGCTGAATCGCAGGAGCCTGGCCGATGATCTCGCTTTGGCGTTGATGCAGTTCGCTCTTTAGCCGCATAACTTCTGCCGAGAGTTGATCGCGTTCGAGCGCGGTGCCGATCTGGTCGGCGATGCCCTCGACGAGTTCGATATCGTGTTGATCGAAAACGGTCTCCTTGCTCCAAACAAAGCCGAGCAGACCAAAGGTCGAACCACCGACGCGAACCGGCGAGAGCAGTGCCGCCTTGCCGCCGAGCTGCGTATTGAAGATCAGACGAACGGCCAACGGCAGTTCCGAATCGCTGACCGACCGCGTCTTTCCATCGCGAATTAGATCGCTCACGGCGGCGAACGTATCGATCTTCAGCGAACGTCCGTGCGATTCGACGAGCTTCAAAACGCGGCTCGGCTTTACACCCTCGGCTACTTTGAACGATGCAAGCGAGATGCGTGTCCCGGCTTCATCCAAAACGCCAAGCGCACCGTAATCGGCACCGACAAGTGCGATTGCGCGTTCGATAACGCGTGCCGAGACCTCGTTAAAATCGGAATGCGAATTGAGCGTATTTGCGATCTCAAGAAGGGCGCGCGTACGACGCGACTCGCGCTCCTGTGCGACGTAAAGGCTTGTATATTGGTAACCGATCGCGAGATGGCGGGCGATGGATTCGAGAAACGTGATCTCTTCGTCAAGCCATACGCGAGGTTTCCGCGTATCGTGCAGACCGAGAAGCCCGAGTATCTCATCGCCGCGCGTTATGGGGACGATCACAAGCGATCTTGTCTCCAAGGCTTTGGTGAAGAATTTCAGGGTCGCGTCCTTTGCTTTCGACGTGTCGTCGATCTTTATCGGCTTGCGGATGTCGAACTGTTCGGAAAGCCGATTGGCGTCGATCGGAATCACAGTGCCTTTGCTCGACGGTATCTTGCTGTCACGGCGCCATTCGTGGCTGATCCGAAGCTCTTTGCCATCGCTGAATTGCAGAAGGTCGCATCTGTCTGCCTGAAGCATTCGACCGAGCTCGGAAACGACGACATTCAGGAATCGCTCGATCTCGATAGATTCGGGAAGGTCGCGCGCCAGGCGATCAATGATCGACTCGCGTGCCTCGTGCATTTTTATCTTTCGCTCAAGCGAAAGTTCCTGTTGTGCCTCAAATTCGATCTTCATCAAACCTCAAAGTCAATAAGATGATTTGAAGCAATGATTGTCAAGTTGACACACTGGCAGCTTGGTGTGTGTTATTTCGAACCACAACAAGCTCAGATCATGGCCGGTTTGTAGGCGATCTCGCCGGAGTTGGTTTATTTGCATTCGGCGATTTCGAGTTCGTATTCACCGCTGGTGTTTTTGCGTTTGAATTGGAAACCGGCGTTTCGATGTTCGAATTACCGGAATTTGAATTGTCTGACTTCGTCGGTTCT
This sequence comes from Pyrinomonadaceae bacterium, assembly GCA_050748285.1. Taxonomy (GTDB): domain Bacteria; phylum Acidobacteriota; class Blastocatellia; order Pyrinomonadales; family Pyrinomonadaceae; genus OLB17. The sequence continues at coordinate 1,405 of JBOGOW010000388.1, read as the reverse complement.
TTTTTCGGCGTGGGCGCATAGGTTACCCGCGATCTTCCAGCTTCGGCATCCTCCAGGCGTTCCTGCGCCTCGATGCTTTCGGGATCGATCTCAAGTGCCTTCTTAAGCCATTTGACCGCTTCCGGATATTGCGCAAGCTTTTGAAGAATTGCACCCAGTGCGATCAGGTATTCAACATTTTCAGGGCTGAGTTTGACCGCTTCGGTCAATGCTTTTTTTGCGTCCTCATCTTCATTCAATTTGTTCAATGAACGGCCAAGACCAAAATACGACAAATGATCTTCGCCGTTTGCCGCGATCTTCTTTTTATACGCTGCAACCGCTTTTTCAAAAGCGATTTGCGAATTCGGTTTCGTCGGTGCAGCGGTCGCGTTGTCATTTGTGGGTGCAGATTCATTCTCGGCATTCGCTATTTTTTGCGCTTCAACAAGGCCGTATGCGATCCCAAGTTTGAGATATGCGTCCGCAAGATCAGGGTCGAGTTTTGTCGCCTGATTTAGCACGATTATCGCCTGTTCGGTTTCGCCCGTGTCGAGCAGTCGTGTTCCATCCTCGAGCGCCTTATTCGCGTCTGTATATTCTCCTGTTGAGTCCGAATTTGCGTTTGTATCCGAATTCGAGGTTGACGGCGAACAATTACAAACAACGAGACAAAAAGCGAGCAAAATTATTGCAAGATAAATAATAGAATTCTTCATAATTCAAACCATCAAATCTTAGCCCGGCGGGAAAACAAACGGTCTGCCTGCGAGCAAATGTATGTGCAGATGAAAAACCGTCTGCCCGCCATCGCTATTCGTATTAATTACGACACGATAACCATCGTCTGCAAACCCATTCCCGCGGGCGAGGTTTGCGGCAGTTAGCAAGAGGTGCCCGAGCAATTCCGCCTGTGTATCTGTGGCCGCGTCCAATGAATCGATATGAGCACGCGGAATGATCAAAATATGCGTCGGAGCCTGCGGCTGAAGGTCGTTGAACGCAATGCAGACATCGTCCTCGAACCGGAGCGTCGAAGGGATATCGCCGGCTGCTATCTTGCAGAAAATGCATTCGGATTGATTCATGTGTCGTTTAGCTATTCTCTTAAAAATATTCGTCGCGGGTCAACTCAAGATTTGTTCGTGTATCTTCGTGTAAATTCGTGGACGTTTCTTTAACCAGGACAAGAAAGATCCACGAAAATACACAAAAGGAACTCGAATCGGAAGCGGAACATTGATAGTAAAATTACACTGAACCACAGCCGAAATATTTAACCCGCGAATGTATAACTATTCTTCTGCGGTGGCCGCCGTTGAATGTTCGGTAATACGTTCAATGTCCGCGCCGAGCGCTCTGAATTTACGGACGATCGTTTCGTATCCGCGGTCGATGTGATAAACGCGGTCAATTGTCGTTTCAC
>JBOGOW010000387.1:0-3938 GCA_050748285.1 Pyrinomonadaceae bacterium | reverse complement strand
CCAGAGCCTCAATCTCGTTCATTGTCCCTACCGCCTTGCTCACCTTCCGCCGACGGCTAAATCCCATTACCGAATCCATTAAATTCATCTGTCTGTTTTCCATTCCCTAATTTTAAACTTTCACACATTTATATGCTACTTTTACCATGGGTTATTCAAAGCTCTCTACACCTTGTTAGCTATGGAGAAAAAAATGAAGAAACTCAATTTCCACATTTTGATCGGGATGTTGTTTACGCTGTTTATTTTCAGCTTTACCACATTTGGACAATCAATCAATGGAACAATTTCCGGGTCGGTCAGCGACCAACAAAGCGCAGCTGTCGTTGGCGCAAAGGTTACGGTGACCAACTCGAATACTGGGTTCGAAAGAACCGCGATCGCAAATGCGAACGGCAATTTTCGCATTGCGGGAATACCCGTTGGAAGTTATACAGTAAGGGTTGAGGCGAACGGTTTTGCAGCAAATACCAGTGAAAACGTTCAAGTCAGCACCGGTACCGAAACAGATTTGAAATTCGAGCTATCTACGAGCGGCGTCGAAGTTTCTGTTGAAGTCACCTCTGCCGGAGAGGTCTTGGACACTACGCAGAGTCAGGTCACGAAAACCATCGGTGAACGCCAGATACTGGAATTGCCCGGTCGTAATTCACTTAATGGCCTGGCTCTATTGAATCCTGGTGTTCTTCCGAACAACAACGGACGCCCAGGTTCGGGGTTTGCCGTGAACGGCAATCGAACGCGCTCGAACAATTTTACCATTGATGGAGCAAACAATAATGACCAATCGCTTTCGATTCCGAGACAAAATCTTCCCCCGGAAGCCATCAAAGAATTTCAGGCGATCACAAACAGTTTTCAGGCCGAATATGGTCGGAATGCTGGTTCCTACATTAATCAATTAATCAGATAACGAATTCTGGTACAAACCAATTTCACGGTGCCGGCTTTTACTTTTGGCAGGGAAATGGCCTCGATGCACTCACAACAGGCCAGCAAAGGACATTCAATTCTCAGTTGCCGATCGTCGGCAAAGATGTCGCATTGAGACAGGCGAGAAACGTTACAGTTGATAATATCTTTGGTTTTTCTCTTGGTGGGCCGGTCAAGAAAAACCACACGTTTTTCTTTACGAGCCTGGATTTTAATCCGGTTCGGCGAACGATTAGTTCGGCAACTCGCGTTGCCTTTTCACCGCTTGCTTTCCAAAGGCTCCAATATCCCGGTCGCACGGGTATCGTGCCACAGGCCTTGAGTTTTCTATCGAACACTTTTCCGGCCTCGAATCAACCTACATCACGAGGCTCGTTGACATTAACAGGAACGACGGCTCTTGCTGCGTGTCCACCGACTGACCCGACGAGTTGCAACGTATTGCCGTTAGAAGAGTTCAACCGTTTTCGCGATGGCGGAGTTGGTTTTGGAACATCGTTTGGACGTTGGTTGTTTAAAGTCGATACGAAAATAAACAAAAATGACACCCTTTCATTCAGATATTTGATCGATAAAGCGACCAATCTTGGCACGCCGTCCAGTCTTGCAGGTCAAGAACAGGGACAGCTCTCTCGGAACGATTCGTTCACAATCAACGACGCATATATCATAAACTCGAGTTGGCTTAATGAAGCTCGCTTTACCTATAGTCGACGCGACATTTCATTTCCTGAAAATTACGGAATTGCGTTTTCGATAGGCGGTGCATCGTCAGCCTTCAATCTTGGCAACGCGAATTTCCCACAGTTTCGTACCGACAATGTATATGAATTCACTGACAATATCTCCTACTCATCTGGGAAACATTCGGTCAAGTTTGGCTACAATTTGCTGATATACAATCTTGCCAGCTTTTTTGCGCCGAACTTTAGAGGGACAGTTAGCTACGGAAGTATCGTCAATTTCTTGACCGATACAAATGCCTCGTATTCACAATATGCCGGTGACGGCTTGACTGACGCTCGAACATATGAAAATAGCATGTTCGTGCAGGATAATTGGCGAGCGACGTCGGATCTGACACTAAATTTGGGATTGAGGTATGAATATGTGACTACGCCTTTCGGATTCTTCTCGAATGCCTCTCCTGACATAAACAATTTCGGTCCGAGGCTTGGATTTGCGTGGAATCCGAAAGGGTTTCTCGATGGAAAATTTGTGCTTCGCGCGGGATTTGCATATTCGTATGATCAGGTGTTCCAAAACATCCTGCTTAATAACTCTCGCAATTTCCCCCGAGGCGTAAATGTTGCGTTTACGAATATCAATGGAGCTCTTCCTTATATTAATCTGCCGACTCCGCCCGATCCTGCCGACTTTACGGGTAATACACTTTTGTTGCCGATCCGGCTCTTCCATCCGGACGAACGAATCAGACAGCCAATGTCGCGTCAGACATCAGTCGGTATTCAATATCAACTGTCGAACGATATGGTGGCAAAGATCGATTATATCGGTACCCACGGCAGCAATTTAGTACGGGAAATTGAGTCGAATTACGGATTTGCGACTGCTGCTGGCGGTACCGGTTTGCGTCTTGATCCAACACGCGGGTCGGTCCTTATTGGCCGTGGCTTGGCCGATTCAGATTACCATTCGATCCAAGGCACATTGGAACGAAGGTTTTCGGCATTGCGAGCTTTTGGCACAAACTTTGGTTCTGCGACATTCAATGCTAACTACACCTTCAGTTCGTTCATAAGCGAATCTGACGACATTCTTGGTGGAGCTGCAAATCGCACACTACCGCAGGATCCAAGAAATCCTGGAGGTGATCGTGCTCGTTCCGGGTTCGACCAACCTCATCGATTTGTTGTGTCCTTCGTTTATGAAGTTCCCTCGGCCTTTAAGGACAATGGGGTACTCGATAGGGTCTTTGGCGGATGGCAGCTATCTAGCGTCGGTACGTATGCGTCCGGCACACCATTTACTGTTCTGAACGCGAATAACGCCCTCGGAATTCTTCCGGGACAAATTTCGACTGTTGAGGGATCGCAACGTGTTTCGATAAATCCTGCGGGTATTTATCCGTTGGTTTCGACACCAACCTTGCCGAATCCAAACGCATACTTTATTGTAAACGCTGCCAATTCTGGTATAGTCGGTAACCTCGGTGCAAATACCGAACGGACCGGCAATACACAAAACTGGGACGTTGCTGCGGTCAAGAACATCAGAGCTTTTGGTGAAAGTCAGAGGTTACAAATTAGAGCCGAAGTGTTTAATCTGTTCAACCATCGCAACTTCACGACTATTCCCGCGAACTCACTTGGCAATTCGCCGAATCTAGCGACCTTCCTTAACCTTGGGCAAACCAATGTAGGTGGACGTGGATTCATATTCGGTGCACGTTACTTCTTCTAGGAGTTTTGATCGCTTCAATAAACTCGAGGCTGTCTGAAAAGACAGCCTCTTTTTTATACATTCATCGAAGACTATACTTATGATATTAAACCGAAGACCGAGTACAATGAATTCGCGTTCCTACCTGGGAAAGTTGTTTCCTGGGACAAGGTTTCGCGCGTTCATCGAACGCGGAATGGCATATATCAACGCGGCGGGCGGCTAATCTCGCTGCTTACTGATTTCGGGCGGATCAATCCGTGCTATCCTGACTTTCACGGCGAAACGAAAAAAGTAATACATTACACAGGCAGCGGCCGCCGCGGCGATCAGAAACTTGACGCCGCAAATAGAGCATTGCTCGATGCCGTTGATACAGAACTCACTATTCCTCTATTTAACAAACTCGCTCCCGGTCGCTGGGAGTTTCTTGGGCTTTGGAGCGTTCTCGATGGCCGCTATATTTTTGACGAAAAACAGAATAGAATGTTGTGGAAATTTACGTTACAAAAACAGACAGGAACGCAAGAGACTGGAACGCAACAGACAGGAACACAACAGACTGGAACGCAAGCATCCCTGCTTGCCAGAAAGAGTTAGCT
>JBOGOW010000386.1:0-3938 GCA_050748285.1 Pyrinomonadaceae bacterium | reverse complement strand
GGAGAGCGAAGAGTGGAAATTTCTCTCCACTCTTTACTCTTTACTCTTTACTCTCTACTCTCTACTCTCCACTCTCCACTCTCTACTCTCTACTGATTTCAATACACAAAAGCATTCGGCGTTGGGATGTCGCCGGTTAGACCGAATTGCTGTGTAAAGATGGTGTTCGTCGAATTAAGGACGTACCAAGTGTTGTCCGATGGACGGAATACGGCGAGGTCGTTATTGCCGTCGCCGTCGTAGTCGCCCGGAACCGGTTGGTCGCCGCTCAAGCCCCATTGGGTTATTGCAATCGTGAAGTCCGAATTGAGACGATACCATGTGCTGTCCGACGGTCGGAATACTGCGTAGTCGGCCATTCCGTCTCCGTTGTAATCACCTGCTACGGGAAGATCGCCGTTCAAGCCCCATTGCTGCTCTGAGATCGCACCGTTGCTGCTGAACGTGTACCATGTTCCGTTGCTCGGACGATAGACTGCAAGGTCAGTCAGTCCGTCTCCGTCAAAGTCTGCCGGTGTGGGTTTGTCTCCCGTCAATCCCCATTGCTGCGAACTGAGCGTTCCATCCGAATCGAACCGATACCATGTGCCTTCAGACGGACGCCAGACAACAAGATCGGCCCTCCCGTCGCCGTTGTAATCCGCAGGCAAGGGAATGTCGCCCGGCAATCCCCACTGCGTAACAGACAACGAATTGTTCAAGGAATTAAACAAATACCAGTTCCCCTCATTCGGCCTCCACACAGCCAGATCGGTCTTCTGATCCCCATCAAAATCCGCCGGAACTATCCTGTCATTCGCAAGCCCCCACTGCTGCACGACATATCCTCCATTCTCCGTCAACAACAAATACCAAGTCCCCTCAGACGGCCTCCACACAGACACATCCGTCTTGCTGTCCCCATCGTAGTCGAACTGGGTGTGCCGATTAGTTAAAGGCGGACGATACCAATCGGAAACTGCGTCTGCAACAGAATTTGTCGTAAGCCTGGTGAGCGAACTGCCATTGACTGCATTCATGGTATAGGCTTCTACAAATACTGCTTCAGGCTCGCTGCTGAAAGCCAGGGTCTGTCCGTCAGGTGACCAAATCGGCCCTAAATCTGCTATGCCATTATTGGTAAGTCTTGTCTCGCCGCTACCGTTTTCATTTATCGTAAAAATATCGCTCGATAAGATAGAGGTAGTTGACCAGCGGCTAAACGCGATTTTCGTAGAGTCAGGCGAAAATGCGGGGTCACTATTTGAAATAGGCGACACCGTATTCGTTACCGTCTGACGGCCGGTTCCGTCGGCATTTGCAGTACAAATATTCTGGTTAGTGAATGATGATCCGCCAGTTGAGCATACGAAAACTACATTTGTGCCGTCTGGCGAAAAGGAACCTTGATCCTCGTCATTTGCCGTGGTCAGGTTCGGAAAAACAGCTTGACCGGTGCCGTCCGGATTCATCGTATAAAGATCACAAACGCCACTTGCATCGCAACGAGAAAAAAGAATTTTCTCTCCATCCGGCCGCCAAGATGGAGAATAGTCTCTAGTGACAGTATTGGTCAGCCTGGTCTGGACGCTGCCGTCAGCGTTCATTATCCAAATTTGAAAAGGCAGGGCGCTGGTCTCTCGCCTGAAGTAAACAATTTTCTGTCGATCAGGCGACCACTTCGCACCCTGCTCGTTTACCTCATTGTTCGTAAGCCGCCTGTGGTTGCTTCCGTCAGCATTCATCGAGTATATCTCTGCAAACCCGTCGCGCCCTGACCAAAACAGAATAGGCTGTTCACCTATTCCGGCTGCATTCGGAACCCGATCCAAGGCGCGCACCTGCGTTGTCGTAAGTGCGCCGTCATAGACGCGAAGGCGGGCTATATTTCCAGCCGAGGCGTTCTCCAGCGGATCCTGAAATAACTGCAGCATGTTGGTATCGAAAATAAAATCACCGTCCGGATCCGGTTCGTTCACGCGAAAGCCACCGTCCCGATAGGCACGGACAGTTCCATCTGCCTGACGAACGACCACAACTTGAATATAATGATTCTGTCTGAACGGCGCATTGGCGGTGTTTTCAAGTACCAAACGCCCATCGACAATAAATGCGCCAGACCCGCCCACGGGATCGCATGCGGCGATGCAGCGAAATCCGCTGACATTGTCAAGCCTGAAAAGACCGACAAAAGTGTAAGTATTATTCGGAATCAGGCCGGTAATATTCAGATTGAGACCGCTATTGAATGGAAACCGGAGAGTTTGGCGCGTGTAGCCGTCAACTACATCGGTTGCAAATGAATTCGCACCGCCGCTTCCGGTAAGATTCTGTAATGCGGGCGCTCCCGCGACCGTACTGTTCAGATTTCCTTGAAATTGATAATCGGCCTTTAAGTTTTGAGCGTTTATTTCCGTCAATAGGAATAGGTTCAAAACGATAATTGCTTGCAATAAGAAAAATCGTGTTCGCATAATCACCTCGCTGCTTTTCGTTTAAATTCAAAACGAATCGAATCAGGCGGAAAACAAATGCCGATGAGGGTTTTCACCATTTGAATTTGGTGCCGCACGCCGGCATTTGCATTTCCGTTTGAAACTGAAAATTGTTGGCGGACGATAACTGCAAATCCGACCAACGTGACTTTGATCGATGTTTAGTGGATAACGATCCCAAATCCAAACCGGTAATTGCTCTGAAACTTTCCGTCGATCGTGAAATCTTCGAAGTCCACGTCTTTCAAATACGTCGGGTTCCAATCGAATTGGAAAACACGTATGTCGATGCGTTTGTGTACTCGGACATCGAGACCGCCGCCTATGCCCAACGCAAAATTGCTTTGGCTGATCTTAGCCAACTCAACCGTTGGTGACGTGCCTTCCAAAATAAACGACGGGCCGTTTACCGTATAGGATTGCCTTGCGACTCCGGCAAGGAAATGTGCAAAAGGCTTCACGAGCGGCCCGTCTTTCCGGTTATTTTTGATCTGTATTCCGCCAAGATAATTGGTTACACGCGCCTTCAGCGTAAACTGATCGCCGTCGAAGGTCAGGTTTTCGGTTTTGCCTTGCGTGGCCAGGTCGAATTTTATTCCGACAAGTTTTGAAACATTCCCGGTTATCGAAAAATTGACGCCGTTCGCCCCCAATCGTTTCCCGAATGTATTTCCAAAATCGTCGCCGATGTCCTCGCTGGTCAAACCGGTGTCGATCCGGTTGTGCGAATAACCGCCATAAAATTCGGCACGGTAAATGTCGCCGGAATTCTGAGCCATAGCCGAACCTAGTCCGGCAAAAATTATCAGTGTAATACAGAAATAAGCATTTTTGATTTTCATCTTTTTCTCCAAAGGCGCGGTTTTACTTGCGCGCTGGTTAAGTGCCAAAAACGAACCCGCAAAAAAAGCGGATCAGAACGAACGTAGAATTGTCGGTTTTCGATTTACGGCGGCACGCCTCTGATAAAGAGTTCGCGTGAACTACAAACCGCCGCTTTCGAATGTTCTGAATTTTAGGAAATCTGTTAAATTAAGTCTTTAAATAATTGCAAATTCTCTGCTAAAAAGTTGCTAAATGGTGGCGAAAGGCAGATAATTCAGGAAAAATATGAAATTGCCCCCCCCCCCAAGTATGAAGGAGTTCCACGAGTACCGATTTGACCAGTTTCGACTGGATACGGATGAAGAGACGCTTTGGCGCGGGCCGGAAAGGCTGCGAATGAATCGGCGTACGTTAGGCGTTTTGAGTCTTTTGGTGGAACGCTCCGGGAAAATCGTCTCAAAACAGGATTTCTTCGACACAGTTTGGGCGGATACATTTGTCGAAGACAACAGCCTTACCGTTGCGATGGCTTCGCTTAGGAAGATTTTGGGCGACGATGTTCATTCGCCCAAATTCATCGAAAATATTCCACGAAAGGGCTATCGTTTTATCGCCGATGTAAGCATCGGAAACCTTAAT
>JBOGOW010000385.1:0-3939 GCA_050748285.1 Pyrinomonadaceae bacterium | reverse complement strand
CTGGTAGCCGGTAGCTGTTAGCTCTCTTTTAACTAGCGAATAAAGAGATTGACGCGAAGGATTTTCTTTCGCGTAATCTGTGTTCATCGTGGGGACGCGTGTATCGCCCTTACTTACGTGCGGGCTTCTGCAATGAGAGAGCCCTTACTTACGTGCGGGCTACTGACACGCGCGGGCTTCTGCAATGGACGGGCGGAACTCCAAACGGCTACTGTTTTTTTATGAGTATGCTTCCGGTATTCGTTGTGAGGTTGATGTTTGCATCGCCGGAACCGACCGTGGCCTGAAAGTTTTTCCCTGCGGGCGAGACATTTTCATAAACATATTTTAGCGGGATTTCGGAGTTGAATGTTCCGAAACCGTAGGAAGCCTTTATCGTGCAGGATGATCTTGCAGGAATCTGCATTCGAATAGAACCGTTCGAGGTCTTAAAATTATACAGCCCGCCGCTCAGAAATTTGCCGTCGAAATTCACCGAACCGCTGATAGAGCTCGCCTCTATCTGCCGATGCTCGGCCTGCTGAATCGAAACATTTCCGCTGCCGGTCTTTGCCTTAAAAAGGTCGCCGATCTGCCCCGGCGTAACGCCATAAGCGAGAATGTTGCCGGTCGTCGTCTCCGCAGAGATCGATCCGCCCGAATTTTCGACTATCAGGTCGCCCTGATATGTGGCCGCAGAAATGCCTTCGGAAATGTTTCGAACTGAGATGTCGCCCTCGATTATTTTGATCGAGACTTTCTTTACCGAATCGATCACCGTTTCAGCCGCCCGACCCGTTAAGTTCAGGCTCGTTTTCATCGGCACATCTATCTCGATGCTGCGTCCCGCAAGACATTCGGACAACGGGGCCGGTCGCGCGCCTTCGGGTGCCATATTTGCGATCAGCAGCCAGTTCGGTCTGCCGCTTGCAGCGTCTTTTTCGAGAACTTTAAATCCCGCAAGCCGTCCGGAACGTACAAAAACGCGAACCTCGTTTCGCTCCCATCCGTTAATTTTCAGCGTGCCCTCGGAAACGCAAAGTTTGACGTTCACGTTTGGATCGACGGTAATGAATTTTTCTGTAGTTTGGTTTGTTTCGCGGGAAACTTTAGGCGGATTCGGAACGGCGGGCGGATTCCAAACGTCAACTTTCGGTTTCGGCGTCGGCACCGGCTTTTGCGCCACAATGGGAACCGCTCCACCCATGCACAGCGATATTGCGAACACAAATATTTTCAACTTCTTTACTGCCATTTAATACCACTGTCCATTTACCGTGTGATCGCCATTAGCTCTTCACGCTGTGCGACGCTGTTCAAAAGATCGATCTTGTCCTGATACGCGGAATACAAAACCTGTCGCGCCGATTGGCTGTTCGGATTTTTTCTGACGACCTTTTGCATTCGCTTGATGCCGTCATTCACAACCGCCAGATCGCGTTCAAATGCGACACGCGACGAACCCGAAAACACCGCATCCTTTCGACCGTCAACCGTCTGCTTCAGATCGGCGATCGTCTTTATGTATCCCTGCTCGCCCGGAAGCGGGACGTTGTAATCCAACGTGATCGGACGAATCTCATTGCGCTTGTTTGCTTCGCGGACGATCTCTTCCAATTTTTTCGGCGAATGGTGCGAAACTTCTATCTGCTGAACCCCGGTGGCGGACGAATCATTCGAAGACGTATCGATCGAAGCATCCGGTGCAGCAACGGGCAATGTCGCGTTGATCGCCACGCTGCCGCTTGACTGGGGCGCGATAGCAACGACATTATTATCGACAGGCGTCGGAGCATTCGAACGCAAAGCCCACATTGCCGCGACAAACCCGAAAACGATAAGCACGCCCGCCGCAGCCGTCAACGACGGCGATGCAAGCGACGCCGAGATAAATGCAAACACCTGTTTCCAGATCGGTTCCTTTGTCTTCTCAACCTCGATAGATTCGTTGATGCGGCTCCAAAGTCGCTGCGTCGGGACAAGCGTATTCATATCGCGGTCGAGGGCAGAAAATACGAACGCGTTCTCATCTTCGGCGACGGCAAGCAGATTCGTGCAGTCATCGCAATGCGCGATGTGCGCCGAAACGCTCAATGAAACTTCCTGCGATGTCTCGCCATCCAAAAACGCCTGAATGGTTCCTATGTCCAAACAATTCCCGTTCATATTCATTCTCTCCCGGATTTGCCGTAGAATTTTGCAAATTCCACCCTCGCCCGTGCGACAAATGTCCCGATGCTTGTCTCATTAAGCTCGAGGCTTTCGGCAATCTCCCTGTATGTCAAACCCTGCTGCTTTAGCAAAAGACAGCTTCTGAGCGGCTCTTTTATCCTGTATAAAGCACGATTTATCTGATCGACCGCCGCGTTCTGCTCGTAATCCGTTTCGACCGATGCAGTGCAGCTTTCACCTGTTTCTTTGACGTAATTTTCCTCACGCGTGTTCGCCCTAATGTTGCCGCGAACGGTGTTCTTTGCAAGATTTAACGCCACGCGGATCAGCCACGGCCGCAGCATTTCATCGTCAACTATCGAATCCCGATGCTGGTGCAGTTTGATGAAAACTTCCTGCGTTACATCCTCGGCCAACCCGGCGTCGCGCACAACCGATCTCGCCGCGCGGAAAACCGTACGGTGATGAAGCGAAAACGCCTCCTCAAATCCGATCCGTTCGCTTGCCTTCGCAGTCGCCGTGTGTTCGGCCATTGAGTCCACGAAAATTTCCGTCGCCTTCGTCATTTTCAGCATCAGATAATGCCTTTCACAAATAAAATACACCACAATCGCCGATTTTGTGACATCTCTGCCCTCAAAATTCGACAATTTGCACGTTTTGTTCGATCTCGCCCGCGAACTCGCTGTTTTCTGCCCCTGAAATAATGAAAACATGGCTTATATCGTCCGATTCCGCCATTTCGGCGAGAGAATCGTCATTCAAATCATCGACAAATCGCGGTTCTACGACCGCAAGCCGCTTTAGCTCGTCGTGCAGGTGTCGGCTGCCAAAACCGAATTCGCCGATCTCACCATCTATCACAAGCCTCATCTCAGCCTGTTCCTTTGTGAAATACGAAAGCAAAGCCGCCGTATATCCGACGCCGTTTTCGAACCGTTCCGGCCGCATCAGATTTTCGCCCTTTTGCTCGGCGTCGATCACGTCGCGCAGCTTTATCTCGTTTTTCATTTTTATCGGCAGACGCGTATCCAAAATGATCGTTACGCGCCTTTCGTCTTCAGCCGTAAATTCGCGCACGGTCAACCGCGCGACGCGCGCCGTCGCTTTCCAATCAACGCGACGTAAGTCGTCATTCGGCTGATAATCGCGCATCGCGTAGAGGTCGTTCCCAAGCCCGCGTCTCGTCGTTTCGAGAACACCGGCCTCGAGCGGGAGATCATCGAGCGAATGACGGATCACATCGAATTTCGGAAAAACAATAAGCTCCGTTTCGCGTGCCGGAAGCCGACGGCGATGTCGAAAAAAACCGAACGGAAACCGCGTCGAAAGCTCGAAATCTTTTATCACAAACCGACCGCGCGTCTGGAACACATGCTCGGTCCGAGTTTCGAGCGAACCGTTTCGCGGCACATGAATAAAATGGTCGAGCGTGCGCCTTAGAATCGGTGGGCGCGACAACTTATCTGCAAAATATCGCGGCAATATCGCCCGAATATCATCGGCCGCGATCGACTCTTCCCGCTCCATTCCGCGAACCTCGGCAACCACCGAAAAACTCGGCAGCAGTCGCTTTCGGTTGGTCAAACTGACAAAAATATGCGTTTCTTCACCTGCAAATATCGTCTCGGGAAACCGCATTTTTACATCCAGTTTTTTCAGACAAATACCGCCCGCAAAAAAGGCGACGATGATCGCGCCAAGCAAAAACGAAAGAATCAAAAACAGTAAATTGTTGCCCGTATTCCACGCCGAAAAACCGATGATCACAAGCAGCCCGAGCACGAC
>JBOGOW010000384.1:0-3954 GCA_050748285.1 Pyrinomonadaceae bacterium | reverse complement strand
CCCATTATCAATATTGTCGCCCTTTCTGGTCGAAAGGTTGGTAACGACACGGTCGGCGGCAGTGCCCGATTGTGTAACATGCGGTGCATGCTGCGCGTTTCCGATGGCGGTTTCGATAACGGAGAATGAGGCAGCACGAATCGGAAATTACACCGAGGTCGTGCTTGATCGGGAATACGCCGATGTGGTCGTAGGCCGTTTTATCCCAAGGGCTGAAAACGATAAATGCGTAAATTTGGACGGCAAGTTGGGCGAACGCATCGGCTGTGCGATCTATGAGGAGCGTCCAAAATGCTGCCGCGAATTTGACGCCGGCAGCGACCGATGCCACGAGTTTCGCCGTATTTACGGACTCGAGCCGCAATTGACAGAAACGGAAGTTGTGGCGGCGATAACGAAATTGAAAGCCAAGAATTCGCCGACAGTCATCAAGTATGTTTCTATCGTGAAAGCAGGATCGGGAAATGAAGACACGTTCGAATCGCGGAAGGCTCTTCGGTTGAAAATTGTCGCGGTGATGACAGACGATAAAGAGCACGAAATTCATTCGTATGACGCCGCGAAAGAAGTTTGGACTGAAAGCGAATTTTTGGGCTTGAGCCTCGACGGAGCGCGGACACTCTTGTCCGCCGGAAGTTTGAAGAATTAAGGTATTTATGTCGAAAAATCTAGTGATCGTTGAATCGCCGGCAAAGGCTAAAACGATAAATAAATATTTAGGCGATGACTTTATTGTGCTCGCCTCGATCGGGCATATCAAAGATCTGCCGGTCAAGGATCTCGGTGTCGATGTCGATAATAATTTTGAGCCGACCTACGAAGTTATTCCCGACGCGCGAAAACGAAATAACAAAAAGATCGTTTCCGAGTTGAAAAAAGCGGCGAAGCTGAGCGAGGCGATCTATCTTGCAGCCGACCCCGACCGCGAGGGCGAAGCGATCTGTCAGCACTTGGCAGAAGAGATCGTCCCGAAAAAATCTGCACCGAAGGTCTTTCGCGTGATGTTCAATGAGATCACGAAAAACGCGATCAAAGACGCTTTTAAGGAACCGAAACAGGTAAATAAAAATCTTGTTGACGCACAGCAGGCTCGTCGCGTTCTTGATCGGCTCGTCGGCTACAAGGTTTCGCCCATACTTTGGAAAACGATCGGCGGTCGCCTTTCGGCGGGCCGAGTGCAGACGGTCGCGGTGCGGCTTGTCGTCGAACGCGAACGCGAGATCGAGGCATTTATCAAGACCGAATATTGGTCGATAATCGCGAATCTCACATCTGCATTGCCGCCAAATTTCGATTCGAAACTTCATAAGATCGAAGACAAAACCGTCAAGCTCGGCAAGTTCGACGAGGATGTGAAGCCGGGCGAAATTCACATCAACACCGAAACTCAAGCCGGCGAGATCGTCGCCGAGGCATCAAACGAAAATTTTGTTGTCGATTCGGTTACGACAAAGGAGCGAAAACGCAATCCAACGCCGCCATTCATTACCTCAAAACTTCAGCAGGATGCATCGCGCAAATTCGGCTTTCCGGTAAAGAAAACGATGATGGTCGCGCAAAAACTTTACGAAGGCATCGAGCTCGGCTCGGAAGGCGCGGTTGGCCTTATCACTTATATGCGAACCGATTCGACGCGTGTGTCGGACACCGCGCTCGGTGAATTGCGCGGGTTTATCGGAAGCGAATATGGCGATGCCTATCTGCCCGGCAAAGCAAATGTTTATAAATCAAAAAAGGATGCGCAGGATGCTCACGAAGCGATTCGCCCGACCGACGTAAAGCGAACGCCGGAAAGCCTTGCAAGTAAACTCGGGCCGGATGAGCTGAAACTATATCGACTAATATGGCAGCGGTTCGTCGCTTCGCAGATGTCTGCGGCGATCTTCGATCAAACTACGATCGATATAAAGGCCGGACGTTTTACATTTCGCGCGACCGGTTCGGTGCAAAAATTCGACGGCTTTCTGCGTGTTTATCAGGAAGCTCCCGAAACAAAACGCGCCGAGGAAATTGAAGAAGACGAGAGCGAAAGAAATTTGCCCGCTGTAAAAGAAGGCGAGCAATTGAAACTAAATTCGATCACACCGGAACAGCATTTTACCGAGCCGCCGCCGCGATTTTCCGAAGCGACGCTGGTAAAGGCTTTGGAAGAAAACGGAATCGGTCGGCCATCGACTTATGCGGCTATTATGACGACGATCCAGGATCGCGAGTATGTCGAAAAGATCGAGAACCGCTTTCACCCGACGCCGCTCGGCACGACCGTAAACGATCTGCTGCTCGAAAGTTTCGACGATATTTTTAATTCGGCATACACCTCCCGTATGGAAGAAGACCTCGACAATATCGAGGAAGGCAAACTTGATTGGCGGGCCGCGCTTCACGAGTTTTACAGCAAGTTTACAAAAGACCTCGAACACGCGACCGAGAACATCAAGGGCAAGAAAAAGATGTCGATCCCGACCGACGAAGTTTGTGAAAAAGACGGGGCGCGTATGGTCATCAAGTTCGGCCGGTTCGGCCAGTTTCTCGCCTGTGAGAATTATCCCGAATGCCAGAACACGCGAGAGGTCGGCAGCAAGAAAGCAGACGGTGAGAAGGGGAGTGAAGGAGAAAGTGAGGCTGAAGAGATTCCGACGTGCGAATTGTGCGGCAAGGAAATGGCGCTGAAGAAAGGACGCTTTGGTTCGTTTTACGGCTGCACCGGCTATCCTGAATGCAAGAATATCCGCAAGATCGCAAAAGGCGATCAAAAGCCGCTGCCTCCGCCTGTTCAACTAGACGAGTTTTGCCCGAAAGACGGTGCGAACCTAGTCCGGCGGCACGGCCGGTTCGGCGAATTTACGGCTTGTTCGAACTATCCCAAGTGCGATTACGTAAAGAGAGAGACGCTTGATATCAAGTGTCCGAAAGACGGCGGCGACATCGCGGTTAAGAAATCGCGTCGCGGAAAAGTGTTTTACGGATGCGTGAATTATCCAAAATGCGACGAGGTTTATTGGGACATGCCGGTAAAGGAAACGTGTCCGCAATGCAGTGCTTCGATCCTGCTTGAAAAGACTACAAAGAAAGACGGCACTATCAGGTATTGCAAAAACGAAGATTGTGATTATAAAATGACTGTCAGTAACCCTGAATTAAAATCCGTTGAAGCGGAATCAACAACTCCGTCGGCATAAGTGTCTAACGATGAACGAGAATATCGAGTTCTTACAGGCGTTTCTAAAAAACCCGGCAAAGGTTGGTTCGATCACGCCGAGTTCGCCCGAACTCGCGCAGACGATGCTTGCGGGCATCGAGCCCGCGGCGGACAACATTATTATCGAGCTGGGCGTCGGCACCGGCGCGATCACGAAATTCATCGAAGACATTCTGCCGAATGACCGCTCGTATTTGGGAATCGAATTGGATGCTTCGCTCGTGAAGCTGCTTCGAAAGAATTTGCCAAATATGAATATCGTTTGCGGAAATGCGATCGAGATGGAATCGATTCACAAGCGTTCCGGACTTGGGAAACCCGGATACATCGTCTGCTGTCTTCCGTTCGTCTCGCTTCCGGGTGAAGTTCGCGATGGTGTTCTGGTCGAGGTCGATAAGTATATGAAACAGGGCTGCGAGTTTCGCACCCTGCAATATGCGCACGGCTATTACTTGCCTTCTGCTATAAAATTTCGTGAACTAATGAAGAAGCGTTATGGTAAGGAAAAACGAAGCCCGTTGGTCGTAAAAAATGTGCCGCCGGGATATACGCTTGCCTGGTCAACAAATTAGGCTCGCGCCATCTGAACCGGAAATTTTCCTCGTCGGTCTGAGCGTTTTGCCGGGCCTTTTTTTTCGATCGGCGGAAACAATTAATCGGCTTTTGTGGTATAACAGTGTTCGTTCTAAATAATTAAACCAAATTCAATTTTTTGGAGAGATAAAAATATGTTTCGACGCAGATTTGCAGGCGTT
>JBOGOW010000383.1:0-3956 GCA_050748285.1 Pyrinomonadaceae bacterium | reverse complement strand
GTGTGTGTGTGTCCGTGTCCCATATGCTCCTAATTCAGAATCTATATCTCCGCTCGTTTCGTCTTTTTTCTGCTTTAATTCGTCCATGCCGCTTGTACAAGCGTTCAATTTTCTCATTTGGATACCTTTCCTAGTCAGATACGGTAACAACTAAGTGATGACCAGGATCAGGCCGGTTCCTATAACGGCTGCGGCTAGCATTCGCATTGGTGGGTCTAAATACATCTCTCTCAATAACTCACCGAGACGGGATAAAAACGCTCCGCATAACGCCCTCCGCCCGTCAGCGAAAATGAAAACAGACTATATTTCCGCTTTCACAATCTACCCCTTTGCCTCCTCAGCGAAATGTGAGTGTGCCGGCCCCTTCCGTTCGCCGAGTACGAAGGCGAATCCAACAACGATGAGACACGCCAGACCAGCGATCGTGAACGTTAACGGCGTCTTCCACGCAACGGCGGCGTATCCGATGGTCGGATAGGTGATCAGCCAGCATGCATGCGTGAGGGCAAAATACGCGGCATATGCCCGCCCACGTTCTTCTTCCTTAGTGTGTTCGGCGAGCAATGTTCCAGATGCGATGGAGATCAGGGCTTGACCCGCTCCATTTAGAAACCACAGAGCGGCGAAAATGAAGAGCGGCTGAAGAAAAACGCCCGGCAGCAAGATCAGACCGAGAATGACGCCGCCGATAAAGAGAGCCGTTCGCGACCAGTCGTGTCTCACATAGTGCAGCGAAGTTTTGCCGTCAGCGTCCCGTTCGATGCTTGTGGTCGTGCGGCCCAGGACAATCGCCGCGATAGAAGAACCCAGACCAAGGACCGCCATCACGATAGCGAAGCTCGTCGCTCCGCTTTGCAAGACATCACTGACATAAACGACCGTTGCAACGATCGCCGCCGCCCCTGCCGTTGCTTCGGCAAAGCTCAATATCAAAGCTTGCCGCAAAGATGGTTCGCGTAACAGAATCCGCGTGCCGAGCGTGAGATCGCTAAAAAATCCACGAAGATCGATCGGTGCGAGTTGTTTCCTCACTTGCGGGATCGTGACCATTAATACCATCGCGGCCGAAACGAGATAAGTGAATGCATCAAACCAGAAAACCCATCGCACGCTGAACGCGGCGACCAAAAGCCCGGCCAAAGCCGGAGCGGCGAACGCCTCGATATCGACTGCCACACGCGAATAAGAGAGAGCTTTGACATAATCAGACTCGCCAACAACTGCCGGCAGGCTGGCTTCGAAGGTCGGCGTGAAAAACGCGGTCACCGCGTTTATCGCAAAGATCAACGCGTAAATATGCCAAATCTCTGTGATAAATGGGAAAAGAGTAAGCAGTCCGAATCGCACGACGTCCGTTACGATCAGGATCTTCTTTCGGCTCACACGGTCGGCTAGAATCCCCGCAAACTGCGAAAACAACAAAAATGCCAGAATTCGCAGAAAAAGAGCGCTACCGATAACGGCGGTCGCCGATTCGCCGCCCGTCAGTTGATACGCAAAGATCGCAAGGGCGACCGTCGTGACACCGCTCCCAAGCAATGACACGATCTGCCCTGCAAACAGGAATACGTAATTTCGATTGTTCCAAAGGCCAGTCTGCATAGAAGTCTAGGCTTTACGCTACGCGCTTCATACTTGTGAACGCTCCGCCCGCCTTTATGGTGATAGTTACGTCCGTTTGGCTGCGGTTTCGCCAGAACCAGCCGTGGCTGCCGTCGAATTGGGCGACGAGATCGCCCGAATCCGCCTGGACGCCGGTGCCTTTCTTATAGCTGACAAACTGTTTTTGCGGATTGTCGCCGTGGGTGTCGTGATTCAGCACGCCGCCGCTTGTGGTCTACTCATATTTGACGAGAGCACCCTTGGCCATTTCAAGCTTTATTTCGGCTGCTTCCCCCGGTTTGAGCGTAACAGTCATTTCGTCGGTCTTGGCGGCGGCGGTCGCCGTGCTTGGCGGCGAGGCCGTATTCGATGAAGTTGGAGCCGCTGCCTTGGCGGGCACGTTCGGGGGTCGTGCGGTGGCGGCTTCACGGTCAGCCTTGGCTTCTTCCGCAAGCTTCATCTTGATCTCGCCCATCTGCGTCAGGCCAAGGACGCGACCGATGCGGGTCGGGTCAATGCCGTATTCCGACGGAAGCACGACGATCACGAGCAAGACGGCGGCGATGATAACCGCGATCAATGTCGAAATGAGCAACTGTTTGCTGCTCGGCAATTCCGAGCGATTCGGTAGTTCGGTGTTATACATAAATTCCTTTTAAATTACAAAGTATCCGGTCAACTGGTAGCCGATAAGCATGAAGCCAGCGGCCATCATCAAAACGTTAGCGGTATAGGCGTGTTTGAAAAAGCTGTCGGTACGCCGCCAATAGCTCATAACGATAAGGATGGTGCCGAGTGCAAGTATTTGTCCGATCTCGACACCGACGTTGAATGCGAGCAAGTTCGGGATCAGGCCGTCCGGCGACATCGCGTAGTCCTGAATCTTCGTAGCCAATCCGAATCCGTGGAAGAGCCCGAAGACCAGCGTCGCGATTTTTGTATTCGGCTGAACGCCAAACCAACGTTGAAACGCCCCGATGTTGTCGAGCGCTTTATAAACAACGGACAGACCGATGATCGCGTCGATCAGATAGCCGTTGATATTTGTCCCAAAATAAACCCCGAGCAGCATCGTCGTCGAATGCCCGATCGCAAACAAACTCACGTAAATGCCGATGTGTTTTAGTTTATAAAGAAAAAAGATCACGCCGAGCAGAAACAGAATGTGATCGTATCCCGTAAACATATGCTTCGCCCCAAGATAAACAAATGGCAGCAAATGAACGCCCGTGATCTCCTGTATATAACCCTTATCGCCCTCGGCCACGCCGTGAGCGAGCGCGGTCGAACCCGACAGCATGACTGCCATCAGCACCGTCAACAAATACCGGTACCGGTAGATGTAAGTCCGAATTTGTTCAATTGTCATCGGTTCCCCCTCGTATAATTTGTGATTCTCGTCATATACATTCTTATTTTGCTCGCTTAATTCGCGTTCCCTATCACTTAATTTGCATTCTCCATCGCTTAACTCACGTTCCCCCTGACTTAATTCGTATTCCCCATCACGTAATTCCCCCCCCCCCCCTTAACTTGCGTTCTTTATCGCATAAGTCCCCTGTTTCCCTGCATGATTTGCTTTTCATGCCATCAAATCCAGCTGCGGCATCAGGCTGAAGGCTAGATAAACACTGCGTTTTCGATGTTAGTCACGAAGATTATACCGTCGCCCTTTTTGCCCGTGTGAGCGTGTGATTTGATTGCCTCGACAATTTGATCAACCATTTCATCATTGGCCGCGACCTCGATCCGCTTGTTTGGCTTGAACGGATCGAGGGTGTCGTACGCTGACGTTCTCATTCGTTGCCCAAAACCTTCCGAGTCGATGACGGTCATGCCCGGAAAGCCCTCGATGTCCTCAAAGGCGTTGACGATCTTCTCGACCGTGAAAGGCCGCACTATCGCGGTTACTAGTTTCATCATTTATTCCTCCGTAAATTCACCTTCGATATCTTTCTCGAACCACGCATAAAGTGTCGGCAATATCAGCAGCGTCAAAAGAGTCGATGTTATAAGGCCGCCGATAACAACCGTTGCCAAAGGCCATTGGACTTCGGCTCCGGCAGACGTTGCAATTGCCATCGGGATGAAGCCGAGACTTGCGACGTGAGCGGTCATTAAAACAGGACGTAGACGCGTCATCGATCCTTCGTTTACCGCGTCGATTACCGATTTTCCTTCGTCGCGTAGATGATTGATGAAACTTATCATCACCACGCCGTTCAAAACTGCTACACCGAAAAGGGCGATGAAGCCAACCCCAGCCGAAATCGAGAACGGCATGCCGCGAAGCGCCAATGCGACCACGCCTCCCACGATTGCGAACGGAATTCCGGTGTAGATGATCAGAG
>JBOGOW010000382.1:0-3996 GCA_050748285.1 Pyrinomonadaceae bacterium | reverse complement strand
TAAATCCCATTACCGAATCCATTAAATTCATCTGTCTGTTTTCCATTCCCTAATTTTAAACTTTCACACACTTATATGCTACTTTTACCATGGGTTTTTCAAAGCTCTCTATTACGCATTTTGGTCGGATGACAATATTGAACGCTAACTGCCTGCGCTCGAGATCTGCTATCCGCGCGACTTCATACAACATCAAACTGTTACAGTGGTTAGATTATCGTCGTCACTATCTCGCGAATGCTGCGTTGGTGTTTTCGGTTGTAATTTTCAAACCCATTTATTTATGGATAGTCAATGAGCCGCAATCCTTCGATAAATTTAAAATCGCGTTGATTACCAGTGGCAAGGCTTTCATCGAGAACCAACGCGGTTGCGGCGATTACGGCGTCAGGTATTCGCAGGCCGTGACTTAGGCAGTATTTGTCGATCAACTCTGACGCAAGAATGGAGATCTGGTCGTTAATATTTATCAAATCAAAGCGGTTCAGGAGCTGTTTTATCTCACGAAAATGTTCCTTATTTCGGCTGCCAACAACCAACTCCATTTCGGTCATTTGGCTTATGGAAAGAACCGAGCGCACCGAAGCCGCTTCCAACCATTCGACCGCAATGTCTTGACCACGGTTAAAGTCAATCAAAATGTCTGAATCGACAATAATTATTGACATCTACCGTTTCCAATGGGTGTCGCGCAGGTTGTGAACCCAAGTTGCTCCGCCATCCTTCATATCATCTCTATCTGCCCAAATGCCAAATGCCGGTTCGTCGCGAAACGGTCGCGTAGGCGTCTTAACGTGAGCCTTTTGTTTGCGCTTAGCGGCCATTGAGACGTACCGCTCGATAAAGCGTCGCGGCTCTGATGGTAATGCTTTTATTTCGCGCAATAATTCTTCATTCGTCATAATTTAGCTAGAATACACCCGAATAATAGCCGATACAATCTTTCTTTGGCTCAAATTATCGTCGTTACGATCTCGCGGATGCTGCGTTGGAGGTCGCGGTCATCGGTTATTGGTGAGCAGATGGCGACTTCGGCGGCGTCGATGGGAGTGATGCCTTTGGCGATCATCTGTGCTGCGTAGATCAACAATCTTGTCGAGACGCCTTCTTCGAGACCGTGGCCGCGGAGGTTGCGCACCTTTTGCCCGATCTTGACGAGATCGGCGGCGGTTGATTCGTCAATGCCGCCTTCTTTCGCAACGATCTGCGTTTCGGCCTCGGGTTCCGGGTAGTCGAATTCCATAGCGACGAAACGCTGACGCGTCGATTGTTTTAGATCTTTTAGAATCGACTGATAGCCGGGATTATATGAGACAACGAGCATAAATTCCGGCGGGGCATCGAGCACCGTGCCGCGTTTCTCGATAGGCAAACGGCGTCGGTCGTCGGTTAGTGGATGGATGATAACAACGGTGTCTTTTCGCGCCTCGACGACCTCATCCAAATAACAGATCGCACCGGCGCGCACTGCCGAAGTCAGTGGGCCATCGTGCCAGACGGTTTCCTCGCCTTCGAGTAAAAAACGCCCGACAAGATCGGTAGAAGAAAGGTCTTCGTGACAAGCGACCGTTATGAGAGGTCGATCCAAACGATGGGCCATATATTCGACAAATCGCGTCTTGCCGCAGCCCGTCGGCCCTTTCAGCATCGCCGGTAATTTTGCAGCATATGCAGCCTCAAAAAGCTCGACCTCATTGCCTAGGGCCAAATAAAACGGTTCGTCCGCGACCTTGTATTTTTCTACAGCTAATTCCATTCGATTTCAAAAACTATCAACTATCCACTGAAGAAAACATATTAGAGTTCTTTGAAAAACTTCCCTTGGTTTTTTGTGTCATGCCGTTTTGGACCTAACACTTGTCCGAGTTGACTCTTATTCGTGCATTCGTGGCCGATTTTCTGTTTTTTGCCACGAATGCACGAATAAGAAACGTCTCAACGCATGTTCTGGAACGGCGCACATGGTTTTTCAAAGCTCCCTATTACTTCATTGGATAGTTGATAGTGGTTAGTTTAGAGCCTTGAATTTTGACCAATCTCCCCAAACGGCAAACGTCGCGCCGAGCGGTTGAATGTTTACAAACAGCGTCTTGCCATCGGGCGAAAACGTGCTGCCGGCGAACTCGCCTTTTTCAAAATTCGGTGCGATATTTTTTGCAAAATCGGCGATGCGTCCGTTTGGCGTCAACATACGGACGAAATTGTCCGGCGTTCCGCCAAGACCGACATAGTCGCTGTCTTCGCAAATAAAAAGCAAGTTGCTTTTTGGCATCAGGCAGATGTTGTCGGGCATATCCAAAATTTCGCGGTCAGGTGATTCAAAGAGAAGCGTCAATCTGCCTACCTCTTTTTTTCCGGGTGCGTATCGCCAAATCTGTCCGCCTTTTGCATCGCCGCCATTTGTCGAAACGAAATAAACATTGCCGTCTCTGTCCGCACAGCAGCCTTCAAGTCTGGCAAACGTCGCTCCCCCTTTAGCCTTGCCTTGTTTGAAAACCGCGCTCGGGTCGATGTCTGCCTCTGCCGGATCGGGGTTGTCGATCGTCACCCAAGTCGCCTCAAAAACCATTCCCTGTTTCTGACCCGTCCGCGTATCGTGATCCGGCATGCCTTTTATCGCAAGCATCTGTAGTTCGCCACCTTCGGCTAATCGCTTATTTCGTTTCGGAAGAAATCTGTAAAATCCTGAAGCAAGAAAATCCTCGGTCAAATAAACAATTCCCGACTTTCGATCCACGGCGATCGCTTCGTGCGTGAATCGGCCCATCGCTTTCAACGGCACTGGCGGAATATTGTTATTGGCCGACGCGGAAACTTCAAAACAATAACCATGCGGTTTTGGGTAGCCGCCGGTTTTTACACCTCTCGGGCTTGTTCTTACCGTCGGCCCAAGCGTTGTTTCCTCGCACGAGATCCAACTGCCCCACGGCGTCGGCCCGCCGCAGCAATTTATCAGCGTTCCCGAAAGACTTACAAAATCGCGTATGACTGTGCGCGTTTTAGGGTCGATCACAAGCGTCGTCGTTCCGCCCGGAGCAGTTTCATCATAATGATTGCCGCCCCCGATCGCCGAACCGGGATTTGGCACAGATCCAAAATATTGTTCGTGGTTTCGAACGATGCGAAGCTCGCTACCGACTTTGAATGTATGCATGCCGTCATGCAGTGTTGGCGTTATCCGACCGTCGGACATCTCATTGCCTTTCTTGCCGATAACGTTATATTCAAATCCTTTTGGCAGCGCTAAAAATGTCTCGCCGGTATTTTTCGAAGCAGTCGGAATCAGATCTCCGAATCCTTCAGATCTCAAACTCGACAGATTTCCGCTATTCGCTAATACTTCCGCACGCCGCCCAAGCGAACCACATGCCAATGCTAGGCCGGTGCCCGCGACGGTAATATTTGAAATGAATGATCTCCGATCCATATTGCACCTCGCCAATTCAAATTTTACGATAGCGATTGTTGCACAAAAACTCAATTCAGACGCATTATTGATGTGGACGTAGATGCTTTTGAATCGAAGAATTTTTAAACTCTAAATCACACAAATCAACACTAAACACAGCCCGCTTTCGTATCGTTTTGTGTTATTTTGTGGAAAAATCTCTGCGGTTTCTAAGTGTTTAGATAAGCTAATAAAAAAATGGTTCAGATAATGCAAGTAAAATCGGCTGCTGAGATAAAAGAAGCGAAAATGCTTTTTTGCGAGTACGAAGCGTGGCTCGGTATGGATCTTTGCTTTCAGGGATTCGAGGAAGAACTTGCGAACTTGCCGGGCAAATATGCGCCGCCCGACGGACGTTTGTATCTTGCTTACGTAGAAGATGAGTTAGCCGGCTGCATTGCGCTCAGAAAACTGGAAGACGGCATCTGCGAAATGAAAAGGCTTTTCTTGCGCGAAAATGCTCGCGGTCACGGACTTGGGAATCAACTTATCGAAAAACTGATCGACGACGCAAAAACTACAGGTTACAAAAAATTGCGGCTCGACAC
>JBOGOW010000381.1:0-3998 GCA_050748285.1 Pyrinomonadaceae bacterium | reverse complement strand
GGAATGTCCGCGTTCCATGACTCACATTGCACCATTCTCTCCATTTTAATCATGCGGACAAGAGTGTCCGCGCTCCAATAGATCCGGTCTATTTCTTTTTGTTTTTTCGAGCGCTTTTTCGCGCCGCCATTTTTCTATCTCAGCATGATTGCCGTTCAAAAGCAGTTCCGGAACTCGTCTTCCGCGAAACTCAGCAGGCCGCGTGTAATGCGGGCAATCGAGCACGCCATCCGAGAACGAATCGTTCTCGGCGGACGTTTCGCTGCCCAATGCATCGGGCAAAAGCCGGACGATCGCGTCCGTCAAAACTACTGCCGCCGGTTCACCGCCGGAAAGCACATAATCGCCGATCGAAATTTCATCGGTTACGAGTGTCTCGTTTACCCGCTCATCGACGCCTTCGTAACGGCCGCAGATCAAAACCAAGTGATCTGCATTATCGGCAAATCGCTTTGCATTCGACTGCTTCAACGGCTTACCCTGCGGCGAAAGCAAAACGACACGCGTATCGGTTGGATATTCGTTTCGATTCGAAGTGCCAAGCAGATGTTCGACCGCGGCGAAAATCGGCTCGGGCTTCATCACCATACCGTCGCCGCCGCCGAATGGCCGGTCGTCGGTCATCTTGTGCTTATCGACGGCGAATTCGCGAATATCGTGAACGTTTATCTCCACAATATCGGCAAGACGCGCCCGACGAATAATCCCAAAATCAAAAACCTGTTCGAAGAACTCGGGAAAGATTGTCAAAACATCAATTTTCATCATTGGGTCGCGAGCGTTCGGACTGGAACGCAAGCATCCCTGCTTGCAAAAAATATTAAAAAGAACTTGTCAGGATGCCTTGAACGGCCCGTATTCCTGCAGGCACGGATGCCTGCGTTCCAGTCAAAAATCAAGCAAACCTTCGGGCGGATCGATCACGATTCGTTTCTTTTCAATATCGACCTCGATGCAAATTTTTTCAGCAAACGGGATCAGATATTCTCTCTCATCGCCATCTACAACCAGATTCTCCGTTCCGCCCGTTCGCATCAATTCTCGAACCTTGCCGATCACTTCACCATCGACTGTCGCGACCTCACAGCCCTCAAGCTGCCAGTCGAAGTATTCGTCCGATTCGAGTTCGACTGCGTCGATTTCGGCGACGCAAATCTCGGCATTCCTATATGTTTCTGCCGCTTCGACAGAATCGACGCCATCAAATTTCAAAACGATCCTTTCATTTTGAAACCATGCATTTTCAATTTTCAATTTCTGCCGTTCACCGTTTTCTAGAACGGCAGTTACATCTTCAAGTCCGTCAAACCGTTCAGGAAAATCCGTCAAAATTTCGGCCGACAACTCGCCTTTCAAACCCCGCGGTCTCGCTATTCTAGCGATTGCAACAAGTTCGTTCATGCGTAGCGCCGCCGTCTCGGCGGCTGTCGAGTGGGCATCTTGCCCACGCATCATCGGCAAGGCAGCCGTTTCGAAAGCAGCGTAAATTATCAATCTTCAATTAGATCAAGGTGGAACCGTTGCCCATGTTTCTGTCCGGCGAAAAACAAAATGCTGCGGATCGCCTTTATCGTGCGGCCTTCGCGACCGATCAAGCGGCCCATGTCGTCGGGCGCGACACGAACCTCAAGACGTATCGTCCGTCCGTCGCCGCTTTCGTAAACCTCAACCAGGTCGGGTGCTCCGACCAAAGCCTTTATGATCTTTTCAACTGCATTCTTCATCGAAATTACAGGCTACTCCGCCGCGGCTGCTTCCTCTGCGGGTGTTTCCTCAGCAACAGGTGCCTCTTCAGCCGGAGTTTCCTCAACAACCGCCGCTTCTTCTGCGCTTTCAGCTTCCGCCGCAGCGGCCTTAGCAGCTTCTGCCTCTGCCTTTTCTGTTTCAGCTTTTTCGGCAGCGAGACGTTCGGTTTCTGCTTTCTTTGCTGCGAGTTTTTCAGCTTCAACAGCGACCTTTTTCTCGGCGCGCGCTTTCAATGTTGCTTCACGCTCTTCGTCGGTCTGAACCGGATTGTTCTTTATCAGGCTCGCGACCGTTTCGGTCGGTTTCGCGCCAACGCCGATCCAATACTGAATGCGGTCATGCTTCAAATTCACTTCCGCCGGATCGATCATCGGATCATACGTGCCGACATTTTCAATGTATGCACCGTCGCGTTTCGAACGTTTTTCCTTAACTACAAGGCGATAAAAAGGTTTCCCTTTCGCGCCGATTCTCATCAAACTTATTCCTAACATATTTCTCCGTTTTGAGTTCCGCCTATTGGCGGCCTGTTTCGTAAAGAGCCACCAAAAGATGGAACTCCAAACCTATTTTCGCTTCTTATGTCTTTTCTTTTTTCGAATTTTACCGGAACCGTTCGATTCCGGAGAATCATCCATTCCAGAGCCAAGCATTTTTCCCAAACCGCCGATATCGCCGCCGCCGCCAAGCATATTGCCAAGCCCGCCGGCTAGGCCACCGGCCATTTTCCGAGCCATGCCGGAAAAAAGGCCGCCTTTGTTCATTTGGGCCATCATTTTTCGCATCTGCTCGTACTGACGGAGAAGTCCGTTGACCTCGGCAATTGTAGTGCCCGAACCGCCCGCGACGCGTGTCTTGCGGCTTGCATCGAGGATGCGGTGGTCATTGCGTTCGGCCTTGGTCATAGAATCGATGATCGCCTCGGTGCGTTTCATTTGAAAATCGACCTCGGCCGATTGTTCGTCCGAAAGCGAGAGGCCGCCGGTCATCTGTTCGGGCAGCATTTTCATCAATTTCGACATCGAGCCCAGTTTTTTGAACTGCCCAAGCTGCGAGCGAAAATCTTCGAGCGTAAATTGGTTACGCGTCATTTTCGCGAGCTGTGCCTGTGCCTCGTCCTCGCTGATTTTGCCCTGAACCTCTTCTATCAGCGTGAGAACATCGCCCATGCCGAGGATTCGCTGCGCCACGCGGTCGGGATAAAACGGTTCGATGGCGTCATATTTTTCACCGACGCCGACGAATTTCACCGGCTGGCCGATGACCTGTTTGATCGACAGAGCCGCACCGCCGCGGGCGTCGCCGTCCATTTTTGTCAGGACGACGCCGGTAATGCCGACGCGTTCGTGAAAAACTTCTGCAGAATTTACGGCGTCCTGGCCGGTCATCGCATCTGCGACGAATAAAACCTCGATCGGCTTTGTTTCGGCCTTGATCTGCTCGAGCTCGGCCATCAGTTCGTCGTCGATGTGCAGACGCCCGGCGGTGTCGATCATCAGCGTGTCGTAACCGGTGTCCTGGGCGTGCTTCATCGCGCCGCGGACGAGCGTCATCGGGTCGCTCGATTCTTTATTTTCAAAGACCGGAATGCCGACCGCACCGCCTACGACGCGAAGCTGTTCGCGGGCCGCGGGCCTGTAAACATCGACCGAAACGAGCAGCGGCTTTCGCTCCTGATTGGCCGCAAGCCATTTCGATATCTTGCCGGTCGAGGTCGTTTTACCCGAACCCTGCAGCCCGACGATCATCACGACGTTAGGAATTTGTTTTGTAAAAACGAGCCGCGAGGACGTTCCGCCCATCAAATCGACAAGTTCGTCATAGACGATCTTGACGACCTGTTCGTGCGGATCGAGGCCCTGCCAAACTTCCTGGCCTTCGGCTTTTACGCGGACGGCATCGACAAAGTCTTTCGCGACCTTATAGTTAACGTCCGCCTCAAGCAGCGCCATCCGAATCTCGCGCAGCGCGGCATCAACGTGCTCAGGCGTCAACTTGCCCTTGCCGCTTAACGAGCGCAGCGTTTTCTTCAATTTATCGGACAGCGATTCGAACATACAGACACAATTCGACCACAAGAGTCGAAACTATAAATATTAGTGTTTAAGCGGCAAAGAGTCAAGAATGAGTCTTGTCCAATGCAGAATGATACTGAAAGGATGGGGTGATTCCAATATAAAATGATACTGAAAAAGGGATGAAAGTGTTCATGATGGGGAGATGAGAACCGTCATGAAAGAAAAAGGGATAAG
>JBOGOW010000380.1:0-4013 GCA_050748285.1 Pyrinomonadaceae bacterium | reverse complement strand
CGTTTTTTATCTCTTTCTCTGCAGAGATTGAGATTGCTTCGCCATGTTTTATCGAGATCTCCGATAGTAGTTCCTTCGCCGCTTCCCAATTGCTTTCAAAAGTTACGAGCACGGCGATCTCGTTCCATATAAATCGAAAACTCTCCGTATAGTTCGCAATCGGCTCGCTAAACACTTTGCCGTTTGGTACGTGGATCACGCGGCCCGTACTTTGTTCGGCATCGACCCAATTCCCGATCTCTAAAACCGTGAACATAAAGATCCGCAGATCGACGACATCGCCTTTCACACTGCCGATCTCGATACGGTCGCCGACAGAAAACGGCTTGCGCCAAATGATAAATACCCAGCCTGCAAGATTAACCAGCGGCACCTGAAGCGCGATAGCTAAACCCGCGGAAACGACCGCGATATAAGTGGTAAGCGACTGAAATCCGCGAAGCCAAATACTGCCAATGATCAAAACCGACAGGCCAAAAGCAAAATACGTGGTGCCTTTTCGCCAACGATATCGGACGGCAACATCCTTTGTCCCGCGTTGAACAAAGACCAAGACGATCTTTCGCACGACAATAAGAATGAATATGACGAAAAACGACGACAGCAGCCGTTCCTGCAACTCAAAGCTGAGGCCGAAGTTTTTTACGATCCAGTCTGAAATATATTCCATCAGGAGTGTTTTATCGTCGGCTAATCTGTATTCTATTCAGGATAACCAAAATGTTCGCCGTCGTCCCAATCGGTTTTGACGTTGCCATAGGCGGGAATGCCCCCGTTCTTTTTTAGAATCGCGGCCATATGCATCAGGTTCAAGGTCATAAAGGTCGTGTTGCGCTGAGTAAATTCGTTTTCCGGGCCGCCTGAATCTTTGTCTAAATATGACGGACCGGGACCGGCTTCGCCGATCCAGCCGGCATCAGCCTGAGGCGGAATCGTGTAACCGAGATGCTGCAAGGAATAGAGGATATTCATCGCGCAATGCTTAATGCCGTCTTCGTTGCCGGTAATGATGCAACCGCCGGCCTTGCCGTAATAAATATACTGGCCAAATTCGTTAGTCTTACCTGATTCGGCATAGAGCCTCTCAATGACGCGCGAGCAAACCGAAGACTTGTCTCCGAGCCAGATAGGTGTTCCCAATACCAGAATGTCCGCGTTCATCACCTTTTTAACGACTTTAGGCCAATCATCTTTTTCAAACCCGTGTTTGGTCATGTCATGCTGTACGCCTGGAGCAATGTCATAATCCGTCGCCCGAATTTTCTCGACCTTGACGCCGTATTTTCTCATGATCGCGATGGATTTCGACATCAGCCCATCCGTATGCGAAGTCTGGGTCGAAGGTTTTAACGTGCAGTTAATATAGAGAGCCTTTAGGTCAGCAAAATCTCTTTTAGCGGAACCTGTTGGTAAGGCCTTTTTGTCAGGCATTATTCGTCTCCTCCTATTTTTTCAGAGAAATCTAATCGGTGCCTAACACCTGAGCTACCGTTTCTTTTTTTAGTCCGTTGCCGTTCCGTTTGTTGTAATCGGAAAGCGAAATTTGCGGGTCGCGCCAGGCGTCTAGGTGGCCGACCTGGTGGACGCATTGAATGGTGCAGGTCGGGGCGCACCATTTTTCGGTGTTGTATTCACGGTGCATGTCGGCGTGGGTGTATTCAAGAAGCGGGATGCCGGGCGTGCCGCGCTGCTGCGAGCACCAACTGACGACGCCGGCCTCATCGATATACAAATAGCGCGCGCCCGCGCGGCAGCGCCATTCGTATTCGCCGCCATCGACGAGTTGATCCTGGAACCAGTTCCAACGTGCGTACGAGCGAGTGCCCTTGGATTTGATCTCTTTGTAAACCTCCTTCTCCCGGTCGGTCAGGCCCTTGTTCAGACCCATTTCGTCGTGAATGACGCCGACCGTTGATGAAAATCCAAGCTCGCGTGCACGGCTTGCGATGATTAGCGCTTCGTCAGGATTGGCGACACCGCCGCCGACTACCGAATTAATATTTATTTTGAATTTCGCATGGTCGCGAAGATTCACAAGTTTTGCATCAAGCACCTTTAGACTCTTTTTCGAAACGTCGTCGGGCGTTACGTTATCGATCGATATTTGAAGATAATCGAGTCCCGCTTCGTTCAGTTTCTTGATCTTATCGACTTGAAAATAATAGCCGTTCGATATCAAACCCGCGATCATTCCGTGATGCCGTATGCGGGCAATGATGTCGTATATCTCAGGATGCATCATCGGCTCGCCGCCGGAGATCGTGATGACCGACGAGCCAAATTCAGCGAGTTTATCAATGCGTTCGAGCATTACGTCGATCGGCACCGGATCGCTCGTTTTGTCGAATTCGTTGCAGTATGTGCAGGCAAGATTGCACCGGCGCATCGGCACTATATGCACCAACACCGGATGCTTGGTCGATACAAACGCACGAACCGTGTGCCGAACACCGCGTGTAAACCTGCTAAAACTGCTTGCCTTTGGCATATTAAAGTTCGGAGTTCCGCCTTCAGGCGGCGATTTCACCCAAACAAATAATTATAATTTCTACAAATGAGCTTTACAAACCAAACAAAAAGGCCGCGGCCAAATGCGCCGAAGCCTTTCCAAATTATTTTCGTCTGTTAACCTTTGATTATCCTCGTTCCTTTTGGCAATTCGATTTTGAATTCCGCAGTATTGATTCGGGCATTCTTCTGAAGATTGGCGAGCAAAATGGTCGTTGAATCATTATTATGCTCGTTGACCTTCGATTGGACCGGCATTCCGTTGCCGTCAACCCATATCTCAGCGGACTTGTAACTTGTCCGAGCCTTTGGTGTTAATTCTAAATGCCAGCATTTCACACCGCTTTTGACGGCAGCCTCGCCCAAATACTTCATGTCGTAATTCGCCTTGAGTTGTGTACGCGACATGCTCATAAATGCAAGAGCGCTTCCCGCCTTTGCGTTTCCTTTTGCGCTGTCGGTCGTGCCGGTATATGCCTGATTCAGGCCGGGGCGATAGATCACATACTGTTTGCTCACGACCGCCAGCGATTCTTTCGGGCTTATCCAATCGATACGAACAAGTGGATCTTTGCCGCGAACGGGAAGATAAAGAACGTTGCCTTCTGTAGTATCAAGTGCACCGCCGAGCTGCGCGTTTTCTTTTACCATCGTTACATTTGAGCGAAGCGAGGTGAGCGCCTTATTGTGTGCATCCATGCGGGCAAGTATCTCGTTTATGATCCCTTGTCCGAATGCGTTCGCCGAGCCCGCGGTAAAAAATACAATGCCGAAAACAATGGTCGGCAAAATACGTTTCAAAATTGAACCTTTATAAAAACTCATACAAATATTTTATTTTATTTCGATCTCGTAAACGGCTTCACCGTCGTCGTCTTTTGTTTCGCGCCAGCCGACGAGTTCGGTTGCCGGGTCGCCGGTTATCTCGCGAACGCGTGCCTGCATCGCCGCTTTGTCAACCGAAATATCCGTGGCTTTGACTGTTATTTGGCGTGTTCGGGTTGCAAGAATTCCGCGTCCGGTGAACCAGCTTTTCGGCGTCAAAAAGATAAACGCGACGATTAGAAGGCAGAAAATTACATAGATCGACGTTTCGCGGCTGTAATTCCAAAGAATGAAATTCTTTATTTTCCCCATCTCGATTCAGCCTCTTATTCACTCTCGATGTGGCCGTCGCGCATTCTGATAACTCGCGAACAAGCGGCCGCAGCTTCGGGGTTATGCGTGATCATAATTATCGTCTGCTGAAACTTTGCGTTCAATTCGCGAAACATTTCGAGGACGATCTCAGAATTTTCGCTATCGAGATTCCCTGTCGGCTCGTCGGCCAAAATGATCGCCGGACTATTGATCACCGCGCGTGCCAATGCAACGCGCTGCTGCTCGCCGCCGGAAAGTTCGAGCGGTTTATGTTTGATCTTGTCTTCGAGCTTTAATAGCCGGAGCACATCACGCCGACGTTCCGCGCTTCCGCCGCCGTTTCCGGTATGAATCTTTTCTGCAAG
>JBOGOW010000379.1:0-4030 GCA_050748285.1 Pyrinomonadaceae bacterium | reverse complement strand
CCGTATAGGCATAGCCAAAATAAACTCCGGATGCAAGTCCTGGGCTAAGAGGGTACACCTTTGCCAACTGAAGCAAAGTTCCGAAATTACCGTTACCGTTTGTAGCCTGAAAAGTGAATTCAGCTCCATGAAGTGTCCTTAAAGAAGCAATTGAAAAATTTTCGTAACAGGACGGGTCATTAACCATGCAAGGACCTATTTCCGGGTCGTTTTCATTCGCGTCGCCGCCCGCATGATCTGAACCGCGAATAACGCCGGTGTCATCGATAAAAAACGATCGGAGACCGGTTCTTCGATAACGGTTAGGTGTGGCCGTCACGGTAAACCTTGGCGGCGACGTTGTTGAGTATGGCGTTATCGAAACCGTGAAAGCATATCCATATACGTTTCCGGTAGCCAATGCCGGGCCGATGAATTGAGATTTTTCTAACTCTGCCAATGATCCGTAAATTCCGTTTCCGTATGTCGAGGCGTAAGTAGCTTCGGCACTATGCAGCGTTCGAATCGCCCGCAGAACAAACCGTTCGCCAAAAGTGCGTGGGCTTGCCGGGGGCTGCTGGCCGATGGCAAACATAAAGCCAGTCAAAATAAAACAAAACACGAGCAAATAGGATGCTGTTCTTTTTTGGGGATACATATTTAAATGAAGTGGAACCGGCGAATGCGGCACGTCCTAAGTCGAAGATTGCGAAGGTAAGCGGCCCGTTTTGCTTCCGCCTACAGTTAAAAGTTTATCTTATTTTAGGTCGAAGATTCAAGATTTTAGTTAGCGGGTCAGTGTGCCGTTTTTGATATTGGTCTTCTTTTGTGTATTTTCGTGTTGTTTCGTGGATTCTCTTTTTCTAAGTTAAAGAACTGCCCACGAAATAACACGAACAAATCTTGAATTGACCCATTACCAGATTTTATCGAGTGAGAAAGAGAAAGGCTATTTGTATTTTTGAATGCGTAAGAGATGTTTTGATTATTCGTTTTCGGAAAATTGGTCGATGAGTCGCTGCTGGCGTGTTGACCGAACGCGAAGTACCGCGACTTGATCGCCGGATATCGAAAACAGAATTCGATAAACGCTTTTTTTGCGTCCGAAAAGCCCTCGCGTACTTCGATATCGAAAGCCGCGCTCTCGTCGCTGACTTTGCATCGTTTTGGAAATTTTACGAGCGAAGTTACTGCCGAACTGCAATCCCAAAGCCATCTGTCAGCAATTTCCGGATATTCTTCGAGGAGCCATGCACGAATCTCGAAAATATCAGCTTTCGCTGACGGCATGATCGCGACCTCGTATTTCATTTAGTGATTTAGTTTCGGGTATCTGCGAGGAGCTTTGCAAAAACGGCTTCGGCGGGTTCTCCTTTTCCGGCCTTCATTTCTTCGATCGCGGGTTTCAACGCCTCGATCATTTCGAGTCGTTCGGTAATCTCCATTAGCCGCTGGTAGCTTGCAGCATCCTGGACAACAAGTTCAGCTTTCCCGTTTACGGTAAGCACGACCGGCTTGCCCGAGATCTTCAATTGCTTCAAATAGTCGGCGGTATTTCGCTTAAAATTTGAAAGGGAATCAATCTCGTCTTTTAGTATAATCATTGACTTGCACTTTATTTGAATTAAATTTAATGCAAATATATGATTATGTCAAGACGTTTTTCGGTTGATGAGGCTGGCGGAGAAGGCGGCGCCGAAGCCGTTGTCGATGTTGACGACGGTTACGTTTGAGGCGCAAGAGTTTAGCATTCCGAGCAAAGCGGCGACGCCGCCGAATGAGGCGCCGTAGCCGATGCTGGTCGGGACGCCGATGACCGGAACGCTGACCAAACCGCCGACGACCGAGGGCAGCGCGCCTTCCATTCCAGCAACGACGATGATGACGCGCGAATTTTGGAGACGTTCGCGTTCACCCAAAATGCGATGAATTCCGGCGACGCCGGCGTCCCATATTCGCTGGACACGATTGCCCATCGCTTCGGCGGTGAGAGCGGCTTCCTCCGCAACCGGAATGTCGCTTGTGCCGGCGGTACAGACGGTGATCTCGCCGATACCGAGGTCTTGTTTATCGCGCATCACCCGAATAAGTTTCGCAGATTCATGCCATTCGGCGTCGGCGTAGATATTTCGAATATCGCCGTAAACATCTGCGTTTGTTCGAGTAATAAGCACGTTTGGCGAGCGCGCGAGTATCTTCTCAAAAATGCCGCAGATCTGTTCGGACGTTTTGCCCTGGCCGAAGATCACTTCGGGAAAGCCCTGCCGCGCGGCCCTGCCATGATCGACGCGTGCGTAGCCGATGTCTTCGAACGAGAGGTTTTTGAGCTTCAACGCGGCCTGCTCGCTGGTAAGGCGCGCGTTTTGGAATTCGTCGAGGATCGTTTGAATGTCGACTGTGTTCATGTCGAGGGATAGAGTAGCAAATGCAGAAGCCCGCGCGTTAGCAAGGGCGATACTCGCTGCTTGCCCATATCGCCCTTGCTAACGCGAGGGCTTTTGCAATGGCGGGCTACTGACACAGCATCGCAAACGCGATAGAATCGAAACATTGAATATGGAACTGACCGTGGCGATCACCGGAGCTTCCGGGACAATATATGCGCATCGTACCCTGCAATTGCTTGCGGCAAGCGGCGTGGTTGAAACTATAAATTTGATAATGTCCGGCACGGCAGCGACGGTCGCACAGGTCGAAATGGGCGCGAATCTGCGGGATGCGGCTGTTCGCGAAATAAACGAATGGCTCGGTCTTGAACCGGAATCGCGGCTGATCCGATATTGGCGGCTCGACAATTTCGCGGCAAAGCCTTCGTCCGGATCGAACAAGCAGGCGGGAATGATAATCGTCCCGTGTTCGATGGGCACGATGGGAGCGATCGCGTCGGGTGCCGGGACAAATCTAATTCATCGCGCTGCCGATGTCTGTTTGAAAGAAGGGCGAAGGCTTGTGCTCGTTCCGCGCGAAACGCCGTATAATGCGATACATCTCGAAAATATGCTCAGGCTGACGCACGCAGGCGCGCGTATTTTGCCTGCGAGCCCGGGCTTTTATCATCGACCGAAAACTATCGACGACCTCGTCGAACATCTTTGCTTTCGCATTCTGGATCAATTCGACATTTCGCATTCGAAAAAAAGTCAGTGGACGGGAGACGAAGTGTCAGAACCGTCTTCGGCAGCGGGCGACTGACTATTCCTGAGAAACTGAAAAGTTAAAAGTGAAAATTGAAAACGCGGATACAGTCGAAAGATTTTCGAATCGTGTAGAAAACTATGCCATGTATCGCCCCGGTTATCCGGCGGCGATAATGGAGTTTTTTACGGATAAGCTTGGCCTCACAAGCGATTCAGTTTTGGCAGACATTGGCTCAGGCACCGGACTTTCGTCAAAGCCTTTTCTTGAAATAGGCGCAATAGTTTATGGCGTCGAGCCGAACGCCGCGATGCGTGCGGCCGCGGAAAAATGCCTCTCTGAATTTGATAACTTTCGCAGCACCGACGGCACGGCGTCCGACACAACGCTCGAAAACAATTCGATTGATTTTGTGATAGCGGCGCAGGCGTTTCATTGGTTCGAGCCGGAACCGACGCGAAGTGAATTAAAACGAATCCTAAAACAGGGCGGGTACGTTTGTCTGATTTGGAATGAACGGCAATTGAATACGACAGAATTTCTGATCGAATACGAAAATCTGCTTTTGAAATACGCAAACGATTATGAAAAAGTGCGTCATGAGAATATTGACGAGTCAAAACTTTCGTCATTTTTCGAAACGGAATTTGAACGCCAAACATTTGCAAATGAACAGGTTCTGGATTTTGCGGGACTAAAAGGCAGGCTGCTTTCATCATCGTATATGCCAGCTGAAAAGGACGAAAAGTATGAGCCGATGGCGAAAGAACTACATGCCTTGTTTGCCAAACACGAGCAAGGCGGTAAAATAACTATTCTCTACGACACGAATGTTTTTTATACGCAGTTTTGATTTAATTTTAGAAGCCCAAGCGTCGATCTTGTGCAGAAGCCCGCGCGTGAGCAAGGGCGATAC
>JBOGOW010000378.1:0-4033 GCA_050748285.1 Pyrinomonadaceae bacterium | reverse complement strand
GAACTGAGCTTGTCTGTTTGTGATTGCATATTACCAAGCGGTTAATTAACTTAATGGTATAATACAAAACACTAAACTATTTGTCAAGCGCCTTTTTTCAACGACTTTCTCGGCAACAATACCGAAAATCAAAGCTGCTCACTTTTAACCCGTCTCTGAAGACGGTGCTTGCCTTTTGATGGCTTAGCTCTTTCCACATACCGAATAGTGTATAGCGAAAATCGAATAGTGGAAATCGATTATTCGTTATTCACTATTTCGGACCGGATTTCCCTAATGCAGAATCTAGGTTTATCCACACGCATTAGAAAAAGCCCGATTAAGTTTGTGCGATTTTTCGTGTTTATTCGTATCGGTTCTTTATGATTTTAAAAAGAGCAAAGAGCTGGCAGCTCTTTGCTCTTTTTTATACAAAAGCGTCAAATTGAAATTTACCCGATTTCAGGTTGGAACGGCCCAATGCGTAATCCGGGTTTATATAATGGTTAGATCAACATCACGTCGCCGTGTTCCAGATCAAAACCGTTTTTCACCCATTTGACAATCATTTCGGTCTTTGCGTTCGAAAAAAGCCGTCAATTATCCTGAAATCCTTTTTCGCTGACAAATCGTTGGAGTTTGTGACTGTTTAATTTCATCAAATCAACTTCGAAAGCGGGTAGAGCAAGATAAGCGGCACTGGTTTGATTCGTCATACGCAAGACTGATAACAGTTTGAACACCTTAAATTCTCTATTCGAATAAATAGGCACAAACGCCTAAATAACCACACTTTTTGCTAGATTTACCAGTTAGTAACACTGCGTTAACGCCAATATTTCCGGTACATTTGACTAGTAAGCAGTTCTTTGCTAATCTTCAAATCTTGAATAGAGACGCTTGTATAATCAAGGTCGGATTTCCCCCCTTTCTTCTTGAATATGCGCTCTTTAAAGAGCATTCCCGCTAGCGTCGAAGCAGTTATCAAATTCCCTGATTATTCCAATATTTATAACCCACATTGAAAGTTTTTTTTAATCTGGAAAAAGGTTCTTATTCTCTATTTCTTATAAATAGGTAAATGGGCCTTGCGCGTTCCCCACGCAGTTTAGATTTACTGTAACAAGGTGCCGGTTTTGACGTTCCCCACGTTCATTTTGTCCGAAGAACTTCGGTTCGCCACAGTTTATATGCAAAAAATCAATTGTCTTCTTCGCATTTGCTTGCGAGGATCGAGTCACTTTTTTGGATTTAGTCTGACATTCGTTCTTTCAACTTTTGCGGCGGCCGTTTTGCTCGGCCAGGTTGCGGCTGCTCAATCGACAGCGGCCCGTTTTGATTTCGACGGTGACGGGAAGACGGATATTTCCGTCTGGAGGCCGTCGGAGGGCAACTGGTACACGTTTTTGTCCAGTAATGGAGCCTACGGTGTACAGCAATGGGGATTGAATGGGGACAAAATAGTTCCGGCTGACTTTGATGGAGATCAGAAAACCGATCTTGCTGTTTGGCGTCCGAATGAAGGGAACTGGTATGTTTTCAATTCCGCTACCAGTTCGTTTTCCGTTACCCCATGGGGATTGCCGGGCGATGTTCCGCTGCCCGCGGATTACACCGGTGACGGCAAGGCTGACCTTACAGTTTGGCGCCCATCGGAAGGCAATTGGTATCGGTTCGATTCTGATGGAACGTTCAGAGTACAGCAATGGGGACTGACTGGCGACAAACCCGTCTCGGCAGACTTTGACGGCGACGGACGGACGGACCTTTCCGTCTATCGTCCAAGCAACGGAACGTGGTACACGATTAATTCGAGCAGCGGTGCGCTTTCGGGACAGGGCTGGGGATTGAACGGCGATCTTCCCGTAGCGGCTGATTACACCGGAGACGGAAAGGCAGATTACGCATTATTCCGTCCATCGGACAGCACTTGGTATCGTCTGAACTCCGACTTTACGATCCGGATAACACAATGGGGTTTGACCGGCGATATTCCAGTTCCTGCGGATTATGACGGCGACGGGCGTACGGATTTAGCGGTTTTTCGTCCAGTGAATGGGTCTTGGTATCGAATAAGCAGTAACAGCGGTGCCTATGCCCAAGATCAATTTGGGTTGGCCACTGATGTGCCTGTGCCCGCGTCAATTGATACAATAACTAATCCGCCGCCGCCGCCGCCGCCAACACCAACACCGACTTCGACTCCAACGCCGACTCCAACGCCGACTCCAACACCCTCTCCGACGCCAACTCCGACACCATCGCAGAGCTTTACCTGCGATTATTATGCGTCAACGACCGGCTTAAGTTCCGGCGCAGGAACAAGTGCCAGCCCGTGGAGTCTGCAAGCCGGTCTAAACAAAACAACTCTTGTCAGAAACGGCAAAACACTCTGCCTGAAAGGCGGAACATATCGCGGAAAATTCCAATCTACGCTAAACGGCGGCGGAATAGTCCGAAGCGCTCCCGGCGAATGGGCGGTGATCGACGGCAATGCCACGACAACCTTAGTTAGTGCGATAAGCGGATCGACTACAAATATATCCTTGGTGTCAGCAGGCGGCCTTGAGGCTGGAGAAACTATTGCGATTGACACCGAATACATGTCAATCACAAATGTTGTGGGGAACACTCTGACAGTTATTCGCGGTTGGTCGCCAAACATCGGCGGTGCCGCATCTCACGCTAGTGGGACTACGGTTTATCACGGCGGCGAGGTGCTGAGCGTATCAGGCAGTAATACCACTTATCGAAACTTTGAGGTTATGAGCAGCTATACTAATCGGGACATCGAGCCTGGCTCAGTTACGGGAGAAGGCTGCTGTGGATTCTATACAAAGATACGAGGGTCTGGTATTCACACGCCCAACGGCAGCGGCAACAGCTACATAAATCTAGTAATTCATGACGTGCTCGACGGAATTTTTACAGGCTCAAGTTCCTCTAATACTCTGATTTATGGAGTGCTGACCTATAACAACGGGATGCACTATTATGACAGTTCGTCAAATTATGAACGTGGATCAGGTAACGGAATGTATCTCGAAAATACGTCGGGATATTCTCGTGTCTATGAAACCCTATCGCTAAATAATTTCAACCACGGGGCACAATATTTTGGTGTTAGCGGCCCTTATGTGGGGGGTCAGACCATAGGAAGCGTGTTTGCTAACTCGTCCGCGCCATTGGGAAATACCGAACATAATCTGCTTTTCGGTACAGAGTCTGTTCCAAGTGTAACGGCAAGTGTTACTGAGTCCCATTTTTACCATGTCCCGGGCCGTGGCTATTCAGTAGATTTTGGATACGGAGCGGGAATAGTAACCGGCTCGTTCACGAACAACTACTTCTTTGGGGCAGAAACGTCTTTTGTTGCCAGCAACGTCACAAATCTTACGTTCACAGGAAACAAATTCTATTCGACAGGATCTAGCGACCGATATGTATTGTCGCGGAGACTGCCATACATATGGAACAACAACACTTATTACAACACGACCACACAACGCCGATTCAATGACTCCACGGCGGTTGAAAATTACAACTTTTCAACCTGGAGGCCGGTAATGAGTTTTGACTCGTCAAGCACCACCGTCTCCTCGGCGTTGCCTGATACGGTAATTGTTCGTCCAAATACATACGAAACCGGCAGGGCGAATATAATAATTTATTCGCCGTCAGGGGCCGCTTCCGTAAACGTCAACCTATCGGGAACCGGTTTAGCAAATGGACAAGCCTATACGATAAAGAATGCGTTCAATTTGGGTGGCGTGAGTGTAATTACGGGGACTTTTAACGCAGTATCTCCGATTATTGTGGTTCCATTGAATGCCGCTGCGAAATCGGTCGCCTTGCCAGTTGGAATGACCTCAACGGCGGCAACAACATGTCCTCAATTTTGTCCGATGGTATTAATTCCGAATTGATGAGTTCGTGTCAAAAGTTGTGGAAATAGATTTTCGCATCCTTGTTTGCCAAAGGTTTTAAATCCGGTTTTTTAAGGGAGATTGTCTGGTAGTTTGACCTCCTTTAGTTTTTCGGGGAAGCTGAGTTT
>JBOGOW010000377.1:0-4049 GCA_050748285.1 Pyrinomonadaceae bacterium | reverse complement strand
ACTCATAGCATATGGCACACCGACAAATCCACCGACGGTCGAAAACACGGCAAGCACGATAAGCGGAACGGTCATCGACCAAGGCGATTCGTGCGGTTTGAAGTCATGCGGCAGGGCGTGATGATGTTCGTCGTCATCATCGGCATGGACATCCTCGTGTCCGTCGGCTGTCTCGCCGCCCGCTGACGCAGGCGGTTCTGACCAACGCTCGGTTCCCCAGAATGTCATTATCATCATTCTGGTCATGTAGATCGCGGTCAGCACGGCGGTAAAAACCGCGACCGCCCATAGTACGTAATTGCCGGGAAACGGCCCGCCGGGGAAATAATTATCGGCGGCAAATGTCTTATACAGAATTTCGTCTTTCGAGAAAAACCCGGCCC
The DNA here is from genome assembly GCA_050748285.1 of Pyrinomonadaceae bacterium. Lineage (GTDB taxonomy): Bacteria > Acidobacteriota > Blastocatellia > Pyrinomonadales > Pyrinomonadaceae > OLB17. Next base: position 3,666 of record JBOGOW010000377.1, on the reverse strand, counting down.
ATATCGGAATGCCGCAGATCGCCAGCCAGCCCATCGCCATCGTTATGAACGTGATGGGCATATATTTTTTCAGATTGCCCATCTTCCGCATATCCTGTTCGTGATGCATTCCGTGAATGACGGAACCGGAGCCGAGAAAGAGCAGCGCTTTGAAAAAGGCGTGCGTCATCACATGAAATATCGCGACGACAAACGCTCCCACGCCGGCCGCAAGAAACATAAATCCGAGCTGCGAAACGGTCGAATATGCGAGAACTTTCTTGATATCGTTTTGCGCAATCGCGATTGTTGCCGCAAACAGAGCGGTGGCAGCGCCGATCACGGCAATGATCCACATCGCGGTCGGGGCGAATTGATAGATCGCATTCGTTCGGACGACCAAATAAACGCCCGCCGTAACCATCGTCGCGGCGTGAATTAGCGCCGAAACGGGCGTCGGGCCGGCCATTGCATCCGGCAGCCACGTCAGCAAAGGTATCTGCGCCGATTTGCCGGTCGCGCCGATAAAAAGCAAAACACCGACCGATGTCAACCCGCCGGCAAATATCGCTCCCCATGTGAACGGATCGGCGGTCATATGTGTCGTAACAAACGTGAAAACGCTTTGCACCTGCTGGCCGTCAACGGTCTTGTCAAAAAATGCGATCGATCCCGTAAGCGTAAAGATCAGGAAAATCCCAATCAACACGCCCCAATCGCCTATGCGGTTCATCACGAACGCTTTTTTCGCGGCACGTCGCGCTTCGTCGAGCTTGATGTAATAGCCGATCAGCAGATACGAGCACAACCCGACGCCTTCCCATCCGACAAACATCAAAAGGAAATTGTCCGCAAGCACAAGCGTCAGCATTGCGAACATAAACAGATTCAGATAGGCGAAGAAACGGTAAAAACCGTCATCGCCTTTCATATAACCGGTTGCGAAAATATGTATGAGCAGCCCGACAAAGGTTACAAAGCAAGCGTAAATGCCGCTCAGCCGATCCATCCCAAGCGCGAAATCGGCACGAAACCCGCCGACATTTACCCACGTCCAGATCTGATCGAGGATCGGTTTGTCGATAAGCAACGCGCCGCCGTCAGCAAAAAACGCGATGTAAAACGCGACGATGGTCGAAACCGCGATCGCCCCACACGCAACCACGCCGCTAAACAGCTCATTCCTCAACCGCCCGCCGATCAGCCAATTGATCACGGCACCGGCCAGCGGAGCAAAAATGATAATACTAAGGAGATTATTCTCGATCATTTGAAACAAACAAAATCGGCAATGTTGAGCAACCTCATAAATTGCCACTAGCTTTAGCTAGTGGTAAGGGTGCAAAAAAAAGAATTTGGCTTTAGCCAAAAACATCGGTTCCGAATAGCTTTAGCTAAAGCTTTAAGAAATTTCTCAAATTTCATAATTCGGCTAAAGCCGGTCGTTTTTATATTTCCTGACCTCCAGCTAAAGCTGGAGGCAATTGACGAATCTTACAAACACAACCTAAACCGCCAAAGGCATACCACGCTCGGCACGAACCTCAAGACAAACATAAATTGCATCCTTAATGTTCTCAATTGCCTCGTCTTTGGTTGCTCCTTGACTTACACATCCCGGTATAGAAGGACATTCAACTATCCAAATACCGTCTTCATCTCGCTCAATTGTTACGTTAAAGATCATTTACTCAATTCTAACTATGAAAATCTCGCACTGCTAGTACGCAATAAACTTGCCATTTCGATAAGTATGAGGCCCTCCGACATCCGACTCACATCGAAAATCGGCTGGAGTCTCATACTTGAATTTCGGACTTCCGCCCATCTCCCAAGAATCGCCCGGATCAAACATCATTAAGTCCGAATACCTGGCTTCATTCGGATCATCCCAAATATGCAAATAGAATGGCTTCCATTTTGGGCCATTAGCCAGAAACGCCATAAGGAATCCTTTCTTGCCCCGAACAAATTTTACTGCATAATCGCGTTTACCGTTTCCGTCGAAATCGCCAACAAGAATTCGTTTATTCTCCTTTTCCTCTGGGTAACATTCACCTGCCAATTTCCAACCCTTATAGTTTCTGTTAAGAAACGCTGTCAGCGATTTCGGAAGGCCCTGCGACAACAACACATGAGTGAAAATAATACTCGCAAGAACCAGCAAAATCATTTTTTGACCGATGCCCGGCCGCAAAATAACACGATGAAGTTGATTTAACACAATCACACTAAAAACTCATGTCTGCAAAAATTCGAGAATGGCGCCCTGAATCTTTGATAATGGTAGCGGTTCGTGCGTAACAAACTCCTGAAATGTCAAAACCTCTGCGTTCAGCATAAGTTTGGAGTCCCAACTTTAGTTGGCCTCGCTATTGAGAAGGCTCCGAGTTGCAACGTAAGCCAGCTAAAGCTGGAACTCCGAACGCCGAGCCTAATTTTTCAAAATACTCGCGTCGTCCACATCGATCGATCTGCTGTTGCGGAAGAATGCGATTATGATACCTAGTCCGACGGCGGCTTCGCACGCAGCGACGCTCATCACCATAAATACAAAAAGCTGGCCGGTCACATCGGCGTAATAGCGCGAAAAAGCGACGAATGTCAGATTTACGGCATTAAGCATCAGCTCGATGCACATAAAAATGCCAAGCGCGTTGCGTTTATACACTACGCCGACCGCGCCGATCGCGAATAGAATGCCCGAAAGGGCGAGATAGCTTGCCAAGCTGGGTTCCATTATCTAAGTTTCAAGTTCCACCTTCCAAGTTATAAGTCCGGGTTTGCTGCCGGAACTGAAATGTGGTGAGCAATGTCTTCAACGACAGATTTCAAATCAATTTCTTCAGTTCTTCTAAATTCACCTTTTCATCAAAGACGGCACGATTACGGATGCTAAAGTCAGGCAGAACGACGCTTTGGATGCTCCCGTCCTTTGCCTTTAGCATCAATTCGTACTCCTCGTCCTGCAATAGATACTGCTCGATGGTTTCGTGCTCCGCGTCGATTATCCAATATTCTTTTATGCCGTGTGCCGCGTAGTCCTGAAACTTGGTTTCCCGGTCGTGTTTTTCCGTCGTCGGCGACAAAACCTCGACAACCAGATCCAGCGCCGGAAACTGCATTTGATCGGATTTGAAATCCCTGGATCGAGCCTTTTCAAAAAAGCAAATATCAGGCTCGTAATCATTGCGGGTTAATGAGATCAACATTTTCTCACTGCCGACAAATCCGAGGTCGTGTCTTATTACAAAACTACTTAACAAAGTCGTCAAAAGCTTGACCGAGTTTGTGTGTCTCAATTTTGCCGGTGAATGAAAGACGATCTCTCCATTAATAAACTCCATCTTTTTATCTTCTTCGATAATTTCGTAAAAATGACGCCGCGCAGCTTTTTCCGCTTCAAGAGCGGAGTGAATCTGGTCCGCCAGGATTGCGGCGTTCGGCATTTCCATTACTTGATTGAGTGAGACCTGCATTACCGTTCAATTCTATTTTCGTCGTCGGCACTTTTCAATTCGTTATCGACTAGAAGTTCAAGCGGCGGCGGCGAAAGCTTTCGCGCTAGCACGACCGCGCCGATTATTGCCATCAGCAGCATCACGCCGACGATCTCGACCGGCAAAAGATATTCGGTGTACATCGATTGCCCAATGCTCAATGTCTTGCCGGCGGTCGATTCTAGAT
>JBOGOW010000376.1:0-4067 GCA_050748285.1 Pyrinomonadaceae bacterium | reverse complement strand
GAATAAGGTGCCCCCTTTTTTTTTCAAAATTGGGGGTGGAGGTTTTAAAATTGTAATTATGAAGAATAAAAGGGAGGTATTCAAGAGGTACGTTCAGAATCACCGATGCTCCCGCTGCCGAGTTTGGGGACCTGCACCCTTAAAATTACTCCAGAAGGAAGGCAAGAATCAACTAAGATAGAATGAGGAAAATTTTGGTATGAAGAAGGTAAGTACGGAGGAGTAAATAGTCGGGACGTTGCGGCCGAGCTTTTGGGTAACTGTATTCAAAAAAACGCATATGTAAGTGGCGAAAACGCGCATTTGCGATCGAAATTGCGGTTTTATCTCGGAATTCGCATCGTTAACCGTCGAGATCTGCGATTGGAGCCGTCACCGTCCCGTTGACGAAGAGCACGAAGTGCGAAAAGTGTTCACCTCGAGAGTTGTTTAAAATACCTCGGCTCGCTTAAGCTCGCATAGCAAACGGGACGTTGGCCGCCCCAGTCAACGCAGTTTGTCACAGGTGGGTTTTCTTTTTACGACGGCGATCTGAGTTTCTTCGCCAAAGCGTGTGTATTCGGCGGGCGTAGTGTTATAGCCGAAGATAGTGCGAGTGTGTTTCATCAGGCTGCCGCTCGAATCGTAGTGATAGAATATATTCGGCTTCCCGCATATGTTTATTTTTTCGATCCAGATCGTCCGCCCGATGCGGTCCTCGCTCCGCTTCAATCCATCCAAAGCCGACCTATATTCTTTCATCCGTAATCCGGCGGTTTTACCGCCCCCAGCACCGTCGGGGCCATTCCCGACCGTGATGCGGCCAAAAATCTTTGCACCGGTTTCGTGTTGATTCGAGTCTTAATTAGCGGCTAAAAGTTTCTTTATCAAGATCAAGCCGATACGTCCTTTACCAGCTCGGCCGTTTCGTGTTCGCCGGCATTTAGAGCGATATCGGCCTGGGCCACGATTCCGCAGCAGGAGCCGTCCTTGTCCACCACGAGTATCCTTCGGATCTGCGCGTTTTCCATCGCCTCGCAAGCTTCTTCAAAGCTCGCATCATCGCGGACCGTCACCGGGTCTGTCGTCATCACTTCGCCGGCGACCATCGTCAAAGGATTTTTGTTGTGTGCGACCGTTCGGATCGCAATGTCGCGGTCGGTTATCGTCCCGATCGGTTTTTTTGTGTCAGGGCCGTCCACGACCGGAATGCTTCCGCAGTTATTCTCGGCCATCATCTTCGCCACATCCGACAGGCTTGTTGTATCAAAACAATGCGCCGGATTCGTTGTCATTACTTCATTTACCTTCATTACGTACATTTCCCCCTTTCTTACATACTGCACTCAAATCCCGTGCCGCACTCCGACCGTTCCATTATGCTGCCCTCTGTTCGCTGTTCGCTTTTCCCTGTACGCTATTCACTTTCTTCACTCCCTTCACCGCGTGCAGATCGAGCACAAGGATCCCGTCCTTATTCACACTTGCATCCGGAAACGCAAGCGTTTCTTCCGGGCGAATTGCGTAGTGCCGGCAAAAATTCTTCGCCGAGATCACTCTGCCCGCGCCCATCCCGGCTTTGTGTCGCAGCCTGTAAGCGTGGTTCCTGTTCAACGCCGACGGCATCACCCCGATCACCTGCCGCCGCCGGTCAAACAGCAACGCCACACCGTCCGGCCGCCCCAACGCCTCCACCGCCTTCCCGATAAAATAAATGTGGCTGTCTTTACCCAACGTCACATGCACCCGATCCCGCGTCCGCCCTACCTGCCCTTCCTCATAAAGCTCAAAATCAAAATTCATATGTCCTTATTTTATCGCTGACGCTATCCAGTGATGAAAGAATGCATCATACATAATACAGATTTGCAACAATTATTTGATCTCAAACTGTGAACGCCCTGCCTGTCAGAACCGGGAGCCGCAGCGACTGGGTTCTTCGACTAGGGTTAACCGCTCGGCAGAATAGCAGTTCGGCATCCGAGGTCGAGCATATGAATACCGGGCCTTTTTTGTAGGTCGATTTGATTTAATAAATTGCCTCCACCTTCAGGTGGAGGTTACAGATCATACAAATGTCGGGGCTTTAGCCCAATTCTTCTTGAGGTTCGGCTAAAGCCGGATCATCTGTTTGCCAGTACCCACGCTCTAAAGAGCGTGGCAATTGAACCGGGCTTGCCCAAATGCAGTGCGGCAAGCCGCCGAGTATTTTCAATTGTCTATTTGCTCTTTAAACTAATTATATTATTCTTGGCGCGTGTCGGCGCTGTCCTGATTCCATAAGCGGTAAAAGGAGGTGAAATGCCATACTCATAAGGTTTCTTTCGTTACATCACTCAATACGGCGGTGGCGGCATAGGGATATCGGCTATTGCCTTTGAGGCCGGTGCATCGCCCTGGCCGGTGCGACTGGCCACTGTGCTAAATGACATCGATGTAAGCGGGGCGCTGTACAAGGCCTCAAGCATGGGCGCACCCCATCTTTTGCTGCCTGATCTGTTGAAAGCGAAGGGCGAAACCGAACATAAAGGAAAATTCCACGATCTGAGATATTTACAACAATACGGCGGAACACTCTCTGTATCGTTCGCGGTCGAGAAATATTCCGAGGGTAAATTGATCGAATTGCAGAGCCTCCGCGACACGGCCGCGACCGTAAGTAGCATCGATCTTGTCAACCAGAGTCATGTCTGGTACACATCGTTGTTCCTGCGCCTCCCGTCCCCAAAACTGCATACCGACGGCCAAAAATAGCAGGAAATTAAACCCGAATGACGTGAAGATCTGTTTCTCTTCGTCGTTAAAACACCCATCTGGGGTTACATTCGCTTCGCCCATTTAACCGAGGCTATAAAAAGTCGGTCGCCGTTGGCGACGTGTCCTACTGTCTCTCGCCTAACCGCCGCCAGCGTCAAACTCAGAAAAGATGCCGCTTGAGCACAAATTGTTTCGTCGTTCGAATCCAACCGGGCAAATCCGAGAGACACTACGTGACTTATAGTCCGTTGTCTCAAAGTCATCATCACCCCATACTCGAAAACATGTCCATCACTCAAAAAATCGGCGAGCGAATCAAGGAGCTACGTACCAAACGCGGGATCAGCCAAGAAGCACTCGCGCACCTCGCCGACTTAGACCGGACCTATGTCAATAGTGTAGAGAATGGGAAACGAAACATCTCTATCGAAAACATCCAGAAGATTGCGAAAGCTCTAAACATTTCCCTCAAGGATTTTTTCGACGATAAGAAATTTTCGTAAAATGCCAACACTTCAGCAATCTGTCAATGAAATAAAGAGAATCCTCGAAGAGACAATCATCGAAAACGGTGAGGCAGGAAAACTATCTCTAATTCGTTCTCAGAAGCCAATCAAGCAAATTCATGAAGCGGTAAAGTCCTCACTTGTAGAAAATGGAATTGCAGAAGCTCAAATACATCCGCCATTGAATTTTAGTCGCCCAGAAGTAACACTATCTGGATTTCTAAAGCCAAAGTCACAAGATGTTACGATTTTTCCACCCAATGTTGATCGCGTGGAAGAGGTTTTCGAGGCGGGGTTTCTTGAAGGAAAAACTGATATTTATGGTCGTAATTTGACCGAACGATCTCTTTCGATAAATGTTAGGAGCCAATTAAGTAGTTTGAGCAAAAACTTCGACACACTGTATGAAAGAACATTTGCGGAAGCTCTTAACTTTCATTTAAGGTGTCCCCAAATGTGTTTGGGTGAAGTTTACATGATTCCGGTTTTTGAGTATGACACTGGCGCCGCGCAAGAGCATCGAATTGCCTTCGCACGCGGATTTCGCAATGTCGAAAAATATCTTCAAGCGTTTAATGCCATAGCGGGAAGAATCAATATTGTCGGCGATTTACACAAGTACGAAAGGATTTGTCTCTTAGTAGTCGATTTCAACCGAGCGGCTCCAAAGATTTATTCGACCGACGAGGAACTAAAACAGGATGGACTTTTGGAGGCCGATTCGATCGCCACGATTGAGAATTTGACGTTTACCCAATTCATCCCGTCGCTTCTTGATACCTACCGGGCAAGATTTCCTGGATTGCTTTGAGATCTATCTCATAT
>JBOGOW010000375.1:0-4070 GCA_050748285.1 Pyrinomonadaceae bacterium | reverse complement strand
ACGCAACTCCCGACCTTCCGGCACCGAGCACTAAAGTTTTTCGCCCTTCTATCCGCATTAACCCAATTCCTTCGCGCGAGATCTGAGCCACATCAGAATACCGATCAACGCAATTTAAGCGTCGATAAACTCAACAAAGCAAACAAGATAGCCACGATCAAAAACCGAAAAACTATCTTCGGCTCCTTCCATCCCGACAGTTGAAAATGGTGATGGAGCGGCGCCTGCAGGAATATCCGTTTGCCGACGCCGCCGCTCCTTTTCGTCAACTTGAAATACGAAACCTGCATCATCACCGAGATCGCTTCAAGAATAAAAATACCGCCGATAAACGGAAGTAAAAATTCCTGTTTCGTCAAAATAGCGACAGTTCCAAGAGCACCGCCGATCGCAAGACTTCCGACATCGCCCATAAAAACCTCGGCAGGCGGCGCGTTATACCAAAGAAATCCAAGACTTGCTCCGACCATAGCGCCGCAGAAAACGGTCAACTCACCGGAAGACGGATTGAAAGTCAGGTCGAGATATTCGGCCCAGCGTTTATCGCTCGCCACATATGTCAACGCCGTCAGCGCCGCCATCGCAACAAATGTAACGCTTGTCGCAAGACCGTCCAGCCCGTCTGTCAAATTCACCGCGTTCGATGATCCGAGCAATACGAATAGAATAAAAACCAGATAAACGATCGGCCCGACGTAGCTTATGCCGCCCGTTTCCGCAGTTGCTTTTATGAATGGAATGCTGATGTTCCATGCATAGTTTGTAAAAAAATAAAGAACCGCCCATACGCCGGCGGCGATTAGCAACTGCCCGCCAAGTTTCTGTACGCCGGTAAGCCCGAGGCTTCGTTTCTTTATGATCTTGATATAGTCGTCTGCGAATCCGATCGCGGCGAACAAAGTAGTTGCGATCAAAGCGAGCCAAAGAAAAACATTATCCAATCTTCCCCAAAGCACGGTCGAAATAATAACTGTCCCGATTATCAAAACGCCGCCCATCGTCGGTGTTCCCTTTTTTGCCTGATGCTCCTCAGAAAGCTCTTCACGAATTTCTTGCCCAACCTTTAACTGATCCAATTTCTTTATCAAGCGTTTTCCAAGAAAGAGCGAGAGCAGCAACGCCGTGATCGTCGCCCATGCGGTTCGAAACGTAACGTATTGGAGCACGTTCAAACCCTTATAGAAATACGATTCGCTCGTCGCGCCGTATTGACGAAACAGCAGTTGATATAGAAGAAAATAGAGCATTGTTTTTAGCTCAAAAAATTAGGCAGTTGTCGAACTAAAATCGGACTGTTCGAAACGTTCGCGAAGTTTTTCGAGAACGATCTCCGTCTTTACTCCGCGCGAACCTTTTATAAGAACGACGTCGCCTTTCCTGATTTCATCCGCAAGCATTTCGCCCGCCGCATTCGAATCTTCGACGAAATCCGCGTTTTCAAAACCCGCCGATCTTGCAGATTCGACGATCTCCCTCGCAAGTCCGCGAACGCCGATCAGACGGTCAATTCCGCTCGTTGCCAATTCCCTTCCAACCTGTCGATGAATCGCAGTTTCATCCGACCCCAATTCGAGCATTTCACCCGCGACCACGACCTTTCTTTCGTCCGGCCCGGAGCCTTCGACGAGCGTGCGAACCATCGAAATCAATGCCGCCGGATTGGAATTGTATGAATCATCGATCACCGTAAACCCTTCTGAAAAACGAATAACTTCGCCGCGTTGCGGAGGTGCAGAAACCGTGTTCAGGCTCGATGCGATCTCGTCCGCCGACATTTCAAAGACATGGCCAACCGCCGCCGCAGACAACGCATTCGATATATTATGACGGCCATTCAGCGGAAAACGAACAACTGACGAACCGCTCGGCGTCGTCAAAACAAAAAGCGTTTTACCAAAACCCTCGCTGCGTATTTCGCGGGCAGTAATGTCAGCGTCGCCGTCAATCGAGTAAGTCAAAACCTCGCCTTTGCTCAGCCCGCGCATCGTGGCAACACGTTCGTCATCGGCATTCAAAACCGCGGTGCCGCCGACCTTCATTCCTTCGACCAATTCTGCCTTTGCAAGCGCGACATTTTCGATCGAACCGAGATGTTCGACGTGCACCGGAAGCACATTCAATTCGACGGCAACATCGGGCGGCGTAATGCGGCAGAGTCGCGCTATTTCGTTCATCGGTGTGGACATTCCCATTTCGAGAACCGCAACATCGTAAGCCGCATCGGCGGCGAGACTCAAAACCGTTAGCGGATGCCCAAGACCGTTGTTGTAGTTCTTGATGTTGCGAAGAACTTTTCGACCGGAAGATTCAAGAACGTGAGCAGTCAGTTCCTTGGCGGTCGTTTTTCCGGCACTGCCCGTGATCGCGACAACCGGTTTGTTCCATTCAAGATAAACGCCGTGTGCAAGACGTTGAAATGCAGCGATCACGTCATCGACCTTCAATATCCGATCCTTAAACTGTTCGAGTGCTTCCCTGTGCTCTTCAAATCGATTGCCCCGAACCACGGCGGCCGACGCTCCATTTTGAAACGCCGATTCAACGAATTTCGTCGCGTCGTCAAAGTCGCCGTTAAAACCGTTATTCGCATAATCAGGCTGCGATAATGCAAAAAAAAGACTGCCCGCCTGAACGTCGCGGGAATCGATTGCAAATCGGGTAACTTCGCGTTCGTTGAGAGCGGGTTCCATGTTCGGCGACGTGGCGCCCATATATTTAATTGCGGCCTTTAATTTCAAGTTTTGAGCCTGTCTTTAATGTTGGGCAAGGGTTTTTCCGGAACAAGCTTTGGCTTTTCTATCACCCTAGGCCTTTCGGAATTGGTCGCTTTCTTTTTCGGTTCTGGCGAAGCGGCGTCGGAATCATTCTTTTGATTCTCGGCTGAGCGATTCACTTCTGACCTTGTCTTCGCGCCGTCGATATTCGCATCGTGTTCGTCGTTCGAGGTTTGTGGATCGCCGTTTCCGACCGATTCCTGAACATCCTCAGTATCGACGGGCTGGGCATCGGCAGTGAGGTCGAAGGGCACACGCATTTCCGCCAGGACGGATTCGGCGATCTCTTTGAAAACAGGTGCCGCGACCTGTCCGCCGTTTCGACCGCCGACCTTTGGTTCGTCCATTACGACCGCGATCGTGAATGCAGGGTTATCGACCGGAGCAAACCCAATAAACGACGAAACATATTTTGCCGAACTTACGCGCTTGGTTTTCTCGTCGAATTTCCATGCCGTTCCGGTTTTGCCTGCTGAAGTATAACCGACTAGCTGGGCGCGTTTACCGGTACCGCTTGTAACGACGGCACGCATCAGACGCTTCATATTTTGAGCGGTTGTGCTGCTTACGGACTGCACGCTTTCGGGCTGCGGTTCGAACACTTTTGTTTGATCGGATTGTCTGATTTCTTTGATGATATGCGGTTTCACCCGGATGCCATTATTTGCAATCGTCGCAAATGCGGATGCCATTTGCAACGCTGATACGCCAATTTCATAGCCTATCGACATCGACGCCAATGAGTCGCCGTTCCAGCGATCGAGCTTTCGCACGATGCCGCCCGTTTCAGCCGGTAATTCAACCCCCGTCGGCTCGCCAAAGCCGTATTTCTGCAGCATTCCGTAAAAGCCTTCGCGACCGACACGCATCCCAGTTTTGATCGCGCAAATATTGCTTGAATGTGCAAAAGCCTTCGTTGCATCCACGGTTCCTGACGTGTGCGAATCGGTGAACTTATGTCCCGCAACGTCGAGCGTCCCGTTGCCGACACTGATCATAGAGTCCGGCGTTAAGAGTCCTTTATCGAACGCCGAACTATACGTTATTACCTTGAACACGGAGCCGGGAGCATAGACGCCCTGAATACATCTGTTGCTGAGATTGTCCGCCGTAATTCCCTGCAATTTATTCGGATCGAAGGTCGGATAATTCGCCATCGCAAGTATCTCGCCTGTGCGATGGTCAAGCACGATCGCCATTCCCGCTTTTGCCGACGACTCCTTCACCGCATGTTCCAGTGCAGCTTCGGTCTTGTATTGGATCGAACTGCTGATGGTTAGAACGACATCCTTCGGA
>JBOGOW010000374.1:0-4112 GCA_050748285.1 Pyrinomonadaceae bacterium | reverse complement strand
GCGTAAGATTTTTCGAGCCAGGCAAAAGCCGTTTCTTTATCGCCGACGGCGGCACATAAACCAGCCGTCCAAAACGGATTTTTGTTTGCGTCGTCTGATTTGGCAAAGGTTTCGACATTGTTTCGCGCTTCATTGCCGCGTCCGGCGAACATCAAAACCGTAACGCGGGTCATGTCGTCCGGCGGAAGATTTTCGAGCGCGGCAAAGGCGTTATCGAATTCGCCCTTTTGCGCGTAAGCCTTTGCCAAAAAGCTGTATGTGCCCTTATTGTCTGGATTGACGGCAAGCATCATTTCGGCTTGCTCGATTGATTTATCGGGCTTGCGCCAATAATAATAAAGTTCGGTTAAATGCAGTCTCACGCCGAACGAAAGCGGGTCCAGCTCCTGAACGCGCAGAATTTCCGCTTCGGCTTCCTCGAATTTGCCCTGCACCGTAAAGTTATTTGCCAGCCACAGACGCGCCGTGCGGTGATTCGGGTTTTTCAGCAACGCCTGATTATAATAATTTTCCCGCGTCTGCAAATCGTAATTTTCTATCGTCATGACTGCGCCCAAAACCATATACGCGCCCGCTAAATTTTCGTCTGCTTCCAACGCAAGGTTCGCGTGAAATTCAGCTTTTGGCGCGGCGGTTCCGGGCGGAACAGCCGAGTTTAATTCCATCATCGCATAAAGACTTGCCAAGCCTTCGTGCGCCAGTGCATAATCGGGTGCGACGCGCAAGGCTGCTTCAAAAAAGTCGAGGGCTTTTTGCCCGCCTTCCTTCGTCAGTTGATTGCGGTAATATAATCCCTGCAGATAAAGTTTATAGGCTTTGACGTTCTGCGTGTAGTGTGACGCAGGCGCGATTTCGCCGCAGAGTTTTACTTTTAATTCGGTGATGATCTGACAAGTGATGCCGTCTTGAATCGCAAAAATATCGGCGATTTTTTTCTGCTCGTAATCGCTCGCCCAAATTACGCTGCCGTCTTTCGTATTGACAAGGCGAACCTCGACGCGAAGCTGTTCGCCGCTCTGCCGCAAACCACCTTCGAGAATTGTTTCCACGCCGAGCCGTTCGCCGATTTCCTGAGTCGAGGCATTCTTATCTTTGAACTGAAACGCTGAACTTCGCGAGATGACTTTGAGCGTTTCAACGCGCGAAATTTCGTTGATCAAGCTTTCCGTGATGCCGTCTGAAAGATAATCATTCGCCGCATCGCCCGTCAGATTCTTCAGCGGCAAAATCGCAATCGAACGCTTTTCAGCCAACACGGTTTCGGTCAATGTTTTTGGCACAACATTTTCAGATGGTCGGTAATAAGCGAAAAAGCCGAGAGCAATAAGAGCATTAAAAACGATGGCGAGAACACCGATAAAACCAAGACGACTTTTTAATATAGATGGTGAAGTTTGTCCGTTGTCCGTTGTCTGTTGGATTTCGTCATTTGGACTTTGGACTTCTTCAACAACCGCGCCGATGAAATGATAACCGCTTCCACGTTTTGTTTCGATAAAACGAGGCGATTTTTCCGTGTCGTCCAACGCTTTGCGAATCGTGCCGACGCATTTTCGCAAAGCGTCGTCATAAACATCGTGTCCGTCCCAGAAGTTTTCTAAAAGTTCATCGCGGCTAACGACGCGCTCACGGTTTTCAATCAGGAAAAACAGAACATCAAACGGACGTTTAGCGAGATGAATTTCTGCGCCGCTGTGTCGAAGCGTTTGCAGTTCGGTTTCTAAAATAAACTTGTCGAAAGCAAACTTCTTGTGATGTCCGTTTTCCATCAAATTTCCGCCAAATTTCCGCTAAACTTCCAGATTTCGCGCCGTTCGTGGGATTAAACTGTTCCGATAACACGAAATTATAAACCGTTTCGCGCCAAAGTCCAATTTTTTTCGGAAGTTCAGGAGATTGAAAGATTATGTTTTGCAAATTATTTTCCAACCGAGTTTTTTCAGTTTGTGTTTTATCATTATTCGGTTTGCTCTCAGTGCAAGCGGCGACATTTACCGTAACGCGCACCGATGACAGAAATATGACATGCTCATCTAACGTGGATTGCAGTTTGCGCGAAGCCGTCAACGCGGCGAATACTTTGGCGGGAAACGACACGATTGACTTCGATGCCGCCGTCGGAACGGTTCAACTTGCCGCAACTTTGCCGAGCATTACGACGACGATAAACATCAACGGCGGCGCGGGCGTAACCGTCAGCGGCGATGCCGCAAATTTTACGTTTCGCGCTTTTCTCGTGCCAAGCGGCGGAAATTTGAGCCTCAATAATTTGACCGTCAATAACGCCAAAGACATTCTCGGCGGCGGTCTTCACAATCAAACCGGCGGCATGGTCAGTATGACGAACTGCAATTTTTCCGGTAACTCGACGACCGTTACAGCGGGCGGCGGCATTTTCAACGACGGAATGATGACGCTGACAAATACTGTCGTCATCGCCAATACGGCAGCCAATCAAGGCGGCGGAATTTTCAACGGCATCAACGGTGTGTTGACGCTGAACGAAAGCACCGTTTCTTTTAACGGCGATAACGGCATCGGCGGCGGCGGCATCGGCAACGCCGGAACACTGACCGTCAATCGCAGCACGATCTACGGGAATTTGACGCAGGGCAACGGCGGCGGAATCTTCAATAATTCAGCCACGCTTAATCTGACAAACAGCACCGTTTCGTTCAATTCCGCTTTCGCCAACAACGGCGGCGGCGTTTTCAATTTCGGCACGTCGAACATCGTCAACAGCACCATCACCGACCAAAACACGGCAGTCCAAGGCGGCGGCATTTTCAACTTCGGCGGTAGCGGAGTGAATTTACGAAACACGATTGTCGCTGGCAACAGTTCGCCGAATTCTCCCGACGTTTCCGGCGTATTCGTTACGCCGATGTTCAATCTCATCGGCAAATCTGACGGCTCGTTCAGTTTTACCAACGGCATGAACGGCAACATCGTCGGCACGATTGCGATGCCGGTTGACCCGCTGCTTTTGCCGATTGCCAACAACGGCGGTGCAACGCAAACTTACGCGCTGATGTCCGGCGCAAGTCCGGCGGCAAATACCGGAAGCAATGCGCTGGCAGTTGACCCGACGACGCTGTTACCGTTGGCGACCGACCAACGCGGCACGGGTTTTCCGCGCATCATCGGCGGCAGAGTTGATATCGGCGCGTTTGAATCTCCCTTTGCTCCATCCGCCGCAAACGTTTCGGTCAGCGGACGCGTTCTGACTTCCGCCGGGCGCGGCATTGCGAGGGCTCGGGTTTTAATTAGCGACATCAACGGCGTGTCACGGAGCACTTTGACGAGCAGTTTCGGTTATTATCGTTTTGAAAATATCGAGATCGGACAAACCTATCAAATGTCCGTCCTTGCCAAAGGGTTTTCTTTTGACTCTTTAATACTGACTCTGAAAGACGAATTAAGCGATTATGATTTTATAGCACTGCCTCAAAAACCGGGTTTATTCATGATCCGATAAGGCACTGGAATTGGCATCAGATTCTGACGTTATCTCATAACGATATTTACAAGCCGTTTTGGAACTACAACGATTTTTACGATCTCTTTGCCGGCCGTAAACTCGATGATTTTTTTGTCTGCCAGGGCCATTTGTTCGAGTTCCTCATTCGAAGCATCGGAGTCTGCAAAAAGGCGCGATCGGAGCTTGCCGTTGACCTGAATTGTGATCTCGATCTCGTCCGACTTGGCGAGATTTTCGTCGTATTCAGGGAAACTTCCGCCGTTCGCCAAAATGCCGTCGTCATTGCAGACGATCTGCGAAAACAGCTCTTCCGAGACGTGCGGCGCAAATGGAACCAGCATCGTTACAAGCGCCATCGTCGCTTCGTAAACCGCGTAAATTTCTTGCGGGTCGGCTTTTTCCGGCTCGATCTTGGAATCGTGAATCGCGTTGCACAATTCCATCAAACCCGCGACCGGCGTGTTGAATTGCAGCGTTTCGAGACTGTCCTGAACGCGCTTTATTGTCTGATGCGTTTTCTGCCGCAGCTTTTTTGCTGCATCCGACATTTTGCCTTCGGGTTCCTGCAAACTAAATGCCTGAAACCGGCTCTTCCATTTGTAAACAAACCGCCAAATACGCTGCAAAAACC
>JBOGOW010000373.1:0-4134 GCA_050748285.1 Pyrinomonadaceae bacterium | reverse complement strand
CTTATTACCCTAAACGCCATCCTCAAAAATAACCGAGCATGGCAAGTCAAACCACTACTGTCTTGAACTTGACTTTTAACACAGTTGCTTCGTGTAGAAAAACATTTCTGGATAATGATTTCTTTTTGCGTTTTTTGTGCCTTTTGTGGCAATTACTTATGACCGAATCGCCAAAGCGAAAGCATTACTTTTTCAAGCAGATTATTCGAAAGATCTTTTTCGAAGATTGGCTTGTAAAGCTGGTCGCGCTCGGCGTTACGTTTGCATTGTGGCTCGGCGTAACGGGTTTGAGCACGCCGACGACAACGCGGCTTTCGGGAATTCCGCTTTCGCTTCGTTTTGCAAGCGACACCGAAGTTACAAATTCGTCGGTCTCCGAGATCGCCGTAATAATCAGCGGCGATAACCGAAAGATCGCGCAAATAAATAAGAACGACCTCGTCGCGTCGGTCGATCTCACAGGCCAGCAGCCGGGCGACCGCGTAATTCAGTTAAACGCAAATACCGTGCGGCTCGAACTCCCGCTTGGCGTCCGGTTGGATGAGATAACGCCGAACCGGATGGCCGTTCGGCTTGAGGCGGTTGAGGAAAAAGAGATACCGGTCAAAATCGAAACTGCGGGCCGGCTGCCCGAAGGATTTGAGATTTATTCGCAGACCGCTGTGCCGGCGCGTGTGGCCGTTCGAGGTCCGCTTAGCTATACAAAAGCGATCTCGCAAATTTCGACCGAAAAGATAGACCTGACTGATAAAAAAGCTGATTTCACTGCTCGGCAAACGCCGCTCGCGGCCGCGAATCAGAAAGTAACTTTGCTCGAAACGGTCGTTGACGTAAATTTCAAGATCGGCGAAAAGCGCGTCGAACGCATGTTCGTTATCCCGCTAAATGACGGTTCGGGAAAGAAAGCCTCCGTCATCCTGTTTGGCGGTCGAACTATGCTCAACAACCTCAAACCCGAAGAGATTCAAATAGAGATCGTCAAAAGCAATACCGGCGCCGACACACCGCAGGTAACTCTCCCATCCGAACTTCAGTACACGGTCGAGATAAGAAGGTCAAAACTTCAATAATCAAGGATGCGGGGGCAAGCCCCCCTTCCTGACTTGCCTTATATTAGCAAGCTTTGTTTTGGTGTTTATCTCAAGTACTCGGGGTGACATAGAATCTAAACAACACGCAGTCAGGAAGGCGGGCTTGCCCGCGCGCTTTTATTCGCTAACCATCGGACTTCAACAGATAATCAAGAGCAGAAAAGTCCTGCTGATCAATTATCGAATACTGAAACCATACTCTAGCGTAATTACCACCGGTACAGGTTTCCCATCCTTTATTTTTGGTTCAAATTTGATCGCTCTTGCTGCTGCAATCGCTTGTTCATCGAGTCCGTGACCCAAACCTTTCAAAACAAAAACGTAATCTACACGTCCGTTTGTACCCAACATGGCAATGATCCTGATCGTTCCCTGGACATTTGCTTCTCGCGCTGCCTGAGTGTATGTGGCGCGTGGTTTAGACAGTACTTTATAAGGTGTTACACCCGGTTCGGGTACTGGTATAACTCCGGGAACCGGCGGTTTCGGCTTTTCTTTTGAATAATTCTTAAAGAAGAAATCAATCGGTTCCAATTCTTTTTGAAGGTTGGCCTTTTTCGGGCAATCACCACATGCGGTCAAGCCGGTGTTTAGAATATCCACTGCGTTCTTTAGAAAAATCACATTCTCACGTATCGAATCCGTCGAACCCGACCCCTCGATCTCTTTTCCAAGCCGACCCATTTGTATCAGCGCCGACAAAATGTAACTGTCAGCAAATTTTGGATTGGTCGCTAATGCTATGTCAGCGTTTTTCTGCGCCTCATCGAAATTCAGTTCCCATAGACTCGCCAACCCGCGAATGTAATACGCGGTTGCATTTTTGGGGTCAAAGGCGATGGCTTTATCGGCTGCTGATTGTGCGCCGTTAAGATCACGAAGCCGAAGCTTTGCATAGGCTAGATTTGACCAAAAATTCGAGTTGGTTCGGTCATAAGACGTCGCATTTTCGAATGCCTTTTTCGCCTTCTTAAAATCACCGACCGCTGTATTTGCTAAGCCGAGAGCATTCCAAAGATTTGCATCCGTTTTGCTTTCTTTCTGCTTTACGGCTTTATTGAGAACACTTATCGCTTCCGCATATTTTCCCTGGTGATAAAGCGCGATTCCCTGATGCTCGGTTTGCTGTGCAAAAATCGCCGAGCCGCCGATGAAAAAAGCTGCAAACGCAAAACCACAAACAATTATTTTCAACATTCGTATACGTCGATTCATAAGTTCACCCGGTTCTATTCTAATCCAAAAATGCGCCGATAGCATCGAAAATAATTTCTCCGATCGACTGCGGGGGCAAGCCTGCCTTCCTGGCTGCGTGTTGTTAAGTTTCTGCGTCTGCCTGAATACTTTGGATAAATGCGAGGAGCAGATCTTGTCAATACAAGTCAGGAAGGCGGGCTTGCTCCCGCGCTTTCATTTTCAAGATAAGAATTGTTTAATATCGACGCGCATCTCTTCGGTGATCTCGTGCTTAGCGTTATAGTGTTTCGATGCAAAATTCGGCAGAGTTTTCTGCAATTTTGCATCAAATCCGGCAAACTGTTCCTGCGTATAAAATTCATCGTCGTCGCCATAGAGGTAGAATGTATTGGCATCGAATGGTTTGTATTTTTCGTTCGTTTCGAGGTCGCCGGGAATGCCGCCGCAAACGCCGACTATGCCCGCCAAAATTTCCGGGTGCGTGAATGCAAATTTAAAGTTCAACGCGCATGCCTGCGAAAAACCATACAAAAATATTTTCGAATGTTCGATCAAATTCTCATCAGCCAATTTGTCGATCACCCGCAGCAGAAAATTGTGATGGAGTGCAATATATTCTTCGGGCTTGTGTTCGGAAAGCCAGCCAAAGCCGATACGGAAACCGTCGGCAGTCGGGCGGTAATGCTGATGCGGCCCCTGCACCGACGCAATCACAAAATTTTCCGGCGCAACAGCGCGCGCCTCGCGCATCATATACCGCTTATGAGCACCGTAACCGTGAACGGCGATAAGCAAAGGCGCCGGCCCGTTCAAATTCTCCGGCACATAAACGTCGTAATAAAGTTTGATCTCGGCGGTTAGTGAAAGATCGGATTCGAGCATACACGAAGATAATGCAAAAGCCCGCGCGTAAGCAAGGGCGATACGCGCATCGTCGAGTAACGTCAATGCCCGCCCGAACGCGCATAGCCGGGAACGGCTGGCGTCTCTGTCGTTCTGAGTTGAATGTACCGCCCTTACTTACGTGCGGGCTTCTGCATTTTTCACGCGATACGAAACATAGACGCAGCCGTTTTTGAATGGCCGACACTCGATCAGTTTGAGATCGATCTGTTTCTTAATATTCTGAAAAAGCGGAATACCATTGCCGAGCAGAACGGGATGAATATTGAATCCGATCTCGTCGATAACGCCCGCATCAAGCAGCGCGCTCCCAAGCTCGCCACCGCCCATCACCATGATGTCCTTTCCTTTTTTCTTTTTTAGCTTCCGAACGAACCTTCCCGCATCGTCTGAAACAAACTCCACTCCATCACGTTTGCCGGGCTCGAGCGTTCGCGAAAAAACGTACGTTTCGAGATTTCCATACGGATTCTTCTTCGGCTTTTTGCTTTTGGATTTCGAAGCAGTCCCCACCACAACCTCATACGTCTTTCTGCCCATCACCATGCAGTCGAACTGCGACCACATGTCTTTCATCAACTCAGCCACTTCCTCACCAAACATTATCCAGTCAAACTCACCATTTTCGCGGGCGATGTAGTTGTCCAGGCTGCTCGCCCCGCCAAATATTACCTTTCGCATATGCTCCACCTCCGACAAAATTGATGATATAGCAGAATCGAGCAATTCAAAAAAAAGTTGTCGCCGTTCGTCTAGTAAGCCTTAACGAATGACCTGATTTTTGAACAATCTTGGTCTTTTCAGCGTAGAATGTTTAATATTCCAATAGAAGACATCGACCCATTGACCACTATGAAAAACCGTACTTATCTGCGCTTCGCACTAATTTTCATGCTTTCGTTTTCGATTCTGACGGCTTCGCTCCCCGCGGTCGGCTATGCTC
>JBOGOW010000372.1:0-4140 GCA_050748285.1 Pyrinomonadaceae bacterium | reverse complement strand
GTTCGGCATATTTAAATATCCTCAAGTCGCCGACGATGCGTTGGATCATCATCTCGGGCGCCGTCCATAATTTCAATATGTATGCGATCGCGGCTTTCATCACGCCGTATTTGATGCGTTATCACGGGCTGGATATTCAGCAGGCGAATCTTGTTTCGATGCTTGTTTACGGCGTAATGGGCGCTCCTGGACTGCTTGTCGGCGGTTACATCGGCGACGCGGTTATGCGAAAAAAGTCGAACGGGCGAATGCTTGTCGGCATGATCGCTATCGCAATGTCGGTTCCCGTAACCTATCTTGCTCTCGGCGTCGCGCGCGGCGAAACAACCACATTTCTCCTGCTGATGGGTCTCGCGTGCGGGCTGATGTATTTCTACTATTCGACCGTGTATGCGACCATTCAGGACATCACCGAACCGGGCATTCGCGGCACCGCAATGGCGGTTTATTTTCTGGCGATGTATGTGCTCGGTGCGTCGGTCGGTCCATACGCGACAGGCTTGCTCAGCGATTTCTTTACAAGTCGGGCCGCTGCAGCCGCAGGAATTTTCGACCATTCGCAAGCCGCGCTCGAACCGTTTCGCGCAGATGGGCTGCATAGCGCGATGTATATCATCCCGATTCTCGGCGTGATCCTTTCAGCCGTTCTCTTTGCGGCTTCTCGAACCGTTTCGGCTGAGATTCGGTCTTTGCAAAATTGGATGCGGGATTCATCGAAGAAGTAAAGTTCAATTGTTTTGCGGCGATTCCAGCAGCGATTACATTGTGCAAATATGTTAAAATCGTCGTTTATACAGCCATAACATATGACACCAGAGATCAAAGAAGCAGTTACAGAAGCCAAAGCCGAAAAGCAGCGTTGGGAAGAGGAAACACTCGACAAGGTGCTTGCGAAAACACAAGAGCGAAAAGAATCTTTCGAAGGAGTTTCGCTTGAGGCCGTCGAGCGGCTATACACAGAATCGGACGCCGAAAGCATCGACATCGGCTTTCCCGGCGAATTTCCATACAAACGCGGAATTCATCCAACCGGCTATCGAGGCAAGCTGTGGACGATGCGGCAATTTGCAGGCTTTTCATCACCTGAGAATACAAACGCGCGGTTCAAATATCTTATGGAGCACGGGCAGACTGGCTTGAGCGTTGCTTATGATCTTCCGGCGTTGATGGGGCTTGACGCCGATTCGCCATTGAGTGAAGGCGAGGTCGGAAAATGCGGCGTCGCGGTTTCTTCGCTTGCCGATTTCGAAGTTTTATTCGACGGTATTCCGCTAGACGGTGTAACGGTTTCACAGACGATCAACGCACCGGCACCGATCTTTCTTGCGATGTATCTGGTCGTCGCCGAAAAGCAAAAAGCCGATTTCTCAAAAATTTCGGGCACGCTCCAAAACGACATTCTCAAAGAATACATCGCTCAAAAAGAATGGATCTACCCGATCAAGCCTGCGATGAAATTGGTCATCGATACTTTCGAATACTGCACCAAACACGTTCCGAAATACAATCCGATCTCGATATCCGGATATCACATTCGCGAAGCCGGTGCGACCGCGTTGCAGGAACTCGCATTTACATTGCGCGACGGCGTTGAATACGTTCAATACGGCGTTGATCGCGGAATGAACGTCGATGAATTCGTTCCGCGTCTTTCGTTTTTCTTTAATGCTCACAATGATTTCTTTGAAGAGATCGCAAAATATCGGGCAGCCCGCGTCGTCTGGGCACGGACGATGAAAGAGCGTTTCGGAGCGAAGAATCCACGAACGATGCAGATGCGTTTTCACACGCAGACCGCAGGCGTGTCGCTAACCGTGCAGCAGCCGTTGAATAATATCGCTCGTGTCGCCATCCAGGCTCTTGCCGGAGTGCTCGGCGGAACGCAAAGTTTGCATACCGATTCTTACGACGAGGCTCTAGCATTGCCAACGGACGAAGCCGCATTGATCGCCCTTCGCACGCAACAGATCATAGCTGAGGAAACAGGCGTCGCCAACACGGTCGATCCGCTCGGCGGCAGCTATTATGTCGAATCGCTCACCCAAAAAATGATCGAAGGCTGTTTCGATTATTTCGACAAGATAGACGGTTTCGGCGGCATGGTCGAAGCTGTCGAAGCCGGTTTCCCGCAGCGTGAGATTCAGGAATCGGCGTATCAATACCAAAAAGCCGTCGAACGAAACGAGCAGGTCATCGTTGGCGTAAACAAATACGCGATGGACACCGAAATTCACAAAACCGACATTCTTCAAATCGACGAAACCGTCCGCGATCACCAGCTCGAACGCCTGGCCCGCGTCAAACAAACGCGCGACAACGGCGCAGTCGCCAACGCGCTCGAAAAACTGAAACTTGCTTCGAAAAACAACGAAAACACGATGCCCTCAATAATAGAAGCCGTCGCTGCTTATTCTACCGTAGAGGAGATTTGTGTTGCCTTACGTGATGTTTACGGTATCTACGAGGAGCCGGCGTTTTGACTATGCAGGCTTTTAAAAGTCCAGCTGCGAGTCACGAGCAAAGAGCGGACTCGCAGCTGTTAGCTCGGCGCTCTTAGCTCTATTCATATCCGATGCGACGAACTAGAGCACTATTGTGAAATTCCAGCCACGAGTTTCGAGCCACGAGTTAGCTCGCAGCTGTTAGCTCGACGCTCTTAGCTCTATTATAATTCATGCAAAATTTCAGAAACTTGCTTGTATGGCAAAAGGCACACGAGTTGGCCCTGCTCACTTATAAGGTAACCAACGATTTTCCGCGGGATGAGATTTTCGGCCTGCGGAACATGATGAGAAAGACGAGCATTGACGTTCCGGCCTTTATTGCGGAGGGATGCGGTAAATCAAATGATGCGGACTTTTCCCGTTCAATGAATGCGGCGATCGCAACGTCAAACCGGCTGGAATATTACGCGATCATGGCCCGCGACCTCGAATTCTTTGGTGTTTCAACTCACGAAGATTACGAAAATCGACTTATCGAGGTCCGGCGGATGATGACCGGATTCAATCGAAAGCTGTCTCCGTAGCCTATTTTATATAACTCACCCGCCAGATCTTTTTTGCTCCGTCGTCGGTAATCAGCAGCGAACCGTCCGCAGCGACGAGTAAGCCGACAGGTCTTCCCCACACTTCGTTGCTGTCTTCGCTCGGAAGCCAGCCGGAGACGAAATCCTCATACGAATTTCCTTCGAGTTTTCCTTTGTCGTCAAATTTGATCCGCACGATCTTGTAACCGGTGAGTTTTTGCCGATTCCATGAACCGTGAAATGCGACGAACGCATCGCCCTGATATTCCTTTGGGAACATTTTGCCGGTATAAAACTGAATGCCGAGCGATGCCGAATGCGAGGTGAATAACACGTCTGGGATGATCGCTTTTTTGACAAGTTCCGGGTTCTCACCTTTTCGACGCGGCTCTTCGTTTTGTCCAATATAAGAGTATGGCCAGCCGTAGAACCCACCTTCTGTGACTTTTGTTGCGTAGTCCGGAACAAGATCATCGCCGATGCCGTCGCGTTCGTTGACTGCTGTCCAGAGTTCGCCGGTTTTCGGATTCCACGAAAGACCGATGGGATTTCGTAGGCCAGACGCATAGATTCGATGGTTCTTTCCATCCGGATCGTAAACAGAGATAGCGGCTCGGCGAGGGTCAGATTCTACATTAACATTGGATGCAGAACCTATTGATACGAATAGCTTTGTGCCGTCGGCTGAAAATAGAATATTGCGTGTCCAATGTTGATTGTAGCCGCCAGCGGTTAGTTCGATGATCTTCTCCGGTTCGCCTTCTGCGGCCGTTTGTCCGGGCTTGTATTTGAAACGAACGACCGAATCGGTATTCGCAACATAGAACCAATCTTTATGAAAAGCCATTCCGAACGGCTGAGCGAGTTTATCCGAAAACACGAACCGCTCGTCCGTGACGCCGTCTTTATTTTTATCACGCAGAACAATCACGGAATTCGCGCGCGAATCAGCGAGAAATACATCGCCGTTCGGAGCCAACGCCATCCAACGCGGCTCGCGAAAACCGCCTTCGGCAAACACGTTTATCTTAAATCCCTTCGGAACAAACAGCTTTGCATCTGACGGCTGCGCGACCTGACGCGATAACCGAACCGCGCTCTTAGTCTCGAAT
>JBOGOW010000371.1:0-4143 GCA_050748285.1 Pyrinomonadaceae bacterium | reverse complement strand
AAACCATTTTGTGTCGCTGTCCGCGGCGTTCCAGACAGTAAGACCGCCGTCCTTGACCTCATCGTCGGTCCATTTCAAGATAGCACCGCCCCAGCTTTCAAGCTCGATGCCAAGATTCTTTTTATACCACTCGCCAAGCTCGGCGCCCTTGCCCGCACTCTTAAAAAATACGCCGCCAATTCCTGTTACTTTTGCCATACGTTAACCTCTGCTTCTCAACTTACCACCCATAATCACCATCGGAAGCAGCATCGCCGTAAAGATAACGTGATACCAAACGGGGACGTACGCCCAGGACATGACCAGCTTTAATAAGCCCAATGCAACCAGCAGAAAGCCGAGGATCAGCGGCGCGCGTTTGTTTTCACCGGCGATCAGAGCGGCGAGAAATCCGGCCATCGCCGAGACAATTGCACCCGACACGATCTGCGTGAGAAGAAAGGTCGTGTCTGCAGTGAACGCGCCACCATTCTCAATGGCCGCCTGGAACGCGGACTGCTGAGTGCCGAACGCCGGCCAGATCGCGGAAAGGACCCTCTCGCTTCCGAACCACAATATTGCCCACGCAAAGAATCCGCCAATAACGCCCGAAATAATTCGTATCATATGCTTCACTTTTGTACTGGCTCGTAATAATGGATCACCACACCACAGCCGAACGTTTTTGTCTTTAGTAGCCTGAGATCGATTCTATCATTTACATTCTTAAATAGCGGTAAGCCGTTGCCGGCAATTATCGGCTGAACGCCAAGCTGGTATTCATCGACGAGGCCCAGATTCCCTAACGCAACGATCAAACTCGGGCTTCCGACGAGGATGTCTTTGTCTGCCTGCTGTTTGAGTTCCACGATCTCTTCTTTAACGATCTCGCGTTTCAGCTCTGCGGTCTTCCAATCGGTGCTCTCTAGCGTTCGCGAATAGACGATCTTGTGAATATCGTCCATCGCCACCGCGAACTCATCCATCGCCTTGTTACCCGAAGGGTTCGCGACGAGCGTCGGCCAGAACTCCATCAGCTGAAATGTCTTCCGCCCGTAAATAGCGATGTCCGCGCTACGCAGCAGCTCGGTGTAATGCTCATGTATCTCATCATCCGCGATCATCGCCGTATGGTCGCAAAACCCATCAAGCGTCATATTCATCGCGGCAATTAGCTTTCTCATAATGTTTCGCTAGCGTCACATCGACTGCTCTATGATTCATTCTGATCCCAGTCATTTTTTAGCAGTAGCTCTTCAATCCGGTATGAATGCAGCATCTCGTGATTAAGCACATGCCGGAACATGATAAACACCGAATAGTGATCAAACGCCTCGTGGACGGCGGTTTTCTGCCACTCGTCCGGAGTTAATCTTTTGAGTCTCTCGACGAGAGCGGCCCGTTCTCGGACATATCTGTCAAGACTTTCGTCCAGATCTACGTCGAACAGAGCACCTTCTTCGTCCTCGGTAGAATTTTCTATCACCTCAATGAATGGTTCCTGCGTCGATAAGATCAGATCGAGCCGTGCGAGAAACGAAGCGTCAGACTGCGAAAGGTGACAGGCGTGCTCGTAAGCCGACCATTTCGCCGGGCTCGGACGACGCTTCAGGATCTGCGGCGGCACCTCTCGGATCAGAGGAATGATCACACCGGGGGCCGCCTCCAACGCGGAGATCAAGATGGTCGTATCGCTCATAACGTTTTTACTCCAAATTTTCTCGACAAATTGCGGTGAACCGATGTATCTCAACCATGCCGTGCCGATTCGATTCTACATTAATTTTGCACGTACTTTATTCCGAACTTCGCAATATCTTTTCCATCTTTTTGCCTTTTGCGAGTTCGTCGATAAGCTTATCCATCCAGCGGATCTTTTGCATCAGCGGATCTTCGCGTGTCTAGACGCGGATGCCGCAGACGGTGCCATTAATCGCTGTAATGCTGGTGTATCTCATCATCCGCGATCATCGCCATGTGGTCGCAAAAACCATCAAGCGTCATATTCATCGCGGCGATCAGTTTTCGCATAAGATTCACTGGTTAGGTTGACTCTTTAGATAAATATCCGCTACACCGAGAGCAACCGTGACCAAAAGGATAATCGCCGCGAAAACCCCTTTGTTGTATTCAACCATTCGCCAAGAAATGCCGCGAATGAATTTGAGCAACAATTCGGTTATCGAGAAAAGAAGAGAAATCAAGACAATTGCTAAGCTTGGCAAGCCCATTATTATAAAGAGGTAAAAAACAGATATGCCTATTCCCTCGGCTAACGTAATTAGGAAAGAAAATGAAGCCGGGTTATGCGATTGCTTGACAGCCACTGGTTCGTCAATGAAGATTATCCAAAATAGAAAGACCAAGGTGAGTACCAAAGTCCCGATTATTATATGTCTTCCCAGTCGTTGCCTTAGCGGGAGATTCTTGAACAGCCATCTTTCAAATCGATTTTCACTTTTAATGGTGTTTATGGCTGCTTCGAGAGCCATAACTATGGAAATCAGAATTATTAAAGTCAGACTCCACCAACTCGCGTTTTTAGGGTTAATTATCAATACGATTGTGCCAGCCAGCATAGGCGTTATAAGCAGCACAAATACCGTCCGATAAACTGCCACTTCTCTTTCTGCGAACCAATTGACCGGTCTAACGTATTCCAACCAGAGAACTAAAGTTTCAAACCTATCCTGAAGCCATTTTTCTTGGTGAGGGCGCAGAATAAGCTCAGCGCCCTTAATCAGGTTTATGAGTACTCCAATGATAAGAAGTATTTCAACAGTCCGTTGCATCAATTTGCAGCCCTGATATTTCTTACTCCACCGTCCGCAGGATTTTTTCCATCTTTTTGCCTTTGGCGAGTTCGTCGACGAGTTCCGCGATTATCGTCGTATTGTCGCAAAACCCATCAAGCGTCATATTCATCGCGGCAATTAGCTGTCTCATATTCTGGTTTTTTGTCTCCGAAGGAGACATACAATATAGCGTAGGGTGAAACCCTACGAACGTGTCATAGAAACAATCTCGTCGCCGAAGGTGACGAACAATCAATCCCAAACATATCGCTCGTCAATGTCCAGGCGGTACTTTAGGCACAGGCCGCGGAACTCGTCTTTAAAATCCCTCTTTGCGTGATGTTCTTTCTGTTCGGCGATGTACTTCATAACGAGCGGCACCTGCGATTCGCCGATGGAAAAAGCTCCGTAGCCTTCCTGCCAATAAAACGCTTTTTCATGCTGCTTCATCCAAACCGAGCTATCGCGTTTGATGTCGCCAACGAGATCGCTCACATCGATCGTTTTCCCCATCGAGATCAGAAGGTGGCCGTGATTTGTCGTTCCATTGCCCAGGATCAACTTCGACTTGTTGTTCTCGACGATGCCGTGAATGTAAGCATATAATTCCCCCTCGATCTCGGGATGAATAAGGTCAACGCGATTCTTTGTCGAGAAGACGACATGAACCAATATCTTGACCAACGATTGCGGCATATCTTGTTCGTCACCTTCGGCGACGGATTCGTGTTGCGCCGTTTTCGTAGGGTTTCACCCTACGCTATATTGTCCATCTCCTTCGGAGACAATTCTTACTCCGCCGTCCGTAAGATCTTTTCCATCTTCTTGCCTTTGGCGAGTTCGTCGATGATTTTGTCGAGGTAGCGGATCTTTTGCATTAGGGGGTCTTCGATGTCTTCGACGCGGATGCCGCAGACGGTGCCTTTGATGAGGGAGACGTTCGGGTTCAGCTTCGGGGCCTTGTCGAAGAACGTCCGCAGATCGACTTGGGTAGCGATCACCTTTTCCAAACCGGCCTGACTATATCCGGTCAGCCAACGAATAACCTCATCAAGCTCATCCCGCGTCCGCCCTTTCGTCTCCGCCTTCTTCACATAATGCGGATAAACGCTCGCAAAGATCAGTGCATATACTCTTTCGGTTTTCATTAGTTCCTAATATATTCTTGCGGCCGCGTAAAGGTCAATCGAATTTAGCCGTGGACGTTTGTCCACGGAAATTCATAGGGAATCACGGTCGTCGCGTTGATTTCACCCTATCCTTCCAGTATCCCGGCTTTCTACTTTGATGAGCGACTGCGTAGATCGTGACTTCGGTGTCGGTATGCCGGTAAATGATCGAGTACGGAAACTGGTTGCACAGGCATCGG
>JBOGOW010000370.1:0-4143 GCA_050748285.1 Pyrinomonadaceae bacterium | reverse complement strand
ATCCTGCAGATCGATCACACAAACACGCTGCGGGCAAAAGGGATGAGCCGATACGATGCGATCATTCAGGCAAACCGCGACCGACTGCGCCCGATATTGATGACGACGCTCGCGCTTGTCGCCGGGATGATTCCGCTTATTCTCGGAACAGGCGCCGGTGCAGCAACAAATCGTTCGATCGGCGTTTTGGTTGTAGGTGGTCAGATGATGTGCTTACTGCTGACGCTGCTGGCCGTTCCGGTGTTTTATTCGTTGTTTGACGACGCGGGTGAATCGCGTTACCTTCGCGGCTTTGGTGAAAAACTTGGGCCGATCTTTTCAACGATCTGGCGGCCGTTTCGCGGTATTTTTAAAGGCGGGTTCGGTTCGGTAAAACGTGAATCAAACGACGAAACCGAAGGAGCACGAACGACGGGGAATTAGATAAAATGAGTTCAGCAATTCGAAATTCATACATGGCTTTTTTGCTAACGGCGATAATGTTGATCGCATTTGCGGATGTCTTTGGTCAAAGCGGTCAACCGACGCCGATGCCTTCACCGACGCCGATTCAGGGAGCGATCGTTCCGCCTGCGGTTTTGCCGGATGATCCGCCGCCGGTCGCGCCCGATTTTACCGCACCGCTGCGCCCGATGCCCGGCTCGGAACGCGTCGGCGTTGACATGGCCGATCAACTGCCTTTGACGCTTGAAGAAGCGATCGAATTCGCGTTAAAGAATAACAACGATATCGACGCATCGCGAAACGATGTCCGTATTGCGGAATTTAATTTGCGCGGTGCGCGCGGCGTTTACGATCCGCTGTTCAATTCCGAAAATTACTATGAAACACTGACGACCCCAACCGCTTCGCTGATCGGCGGCGCGGTGAACGGTTCTGTTACGCTAAAGCGCTTGTTCAGTTCGAGCGGCGTGAACGGATTTTCGCCGTTTTTCGGCGGCGTCTATTCGGCACGGTTCGATTCTTCACGGACGAATACGAGCAACACGAATTCATTCCTCAATCCGCAATATCCGACCGTTCTGAATTTCACTTACACGCAGCCGCTTTTGCGGGATTTTCGCGTTGATAACAACCGACGGCAGATCGAGATAGCGAAAAAAAATCTGAGCATCAGCGATGCGCAGTTTCGCCAGCGCGCGATCGAGGTGATCGCGCTCGTCGAGCAGGCGTATTGGAATCTTGCATTCGCTCTTCGCAATTTGCAGGTGCAGATAGACGCTGTAAAACAAGCACGAACGCAGCTTGAAAGTAATCAGCGAATGGTCGCGAAGGGCGTGCTTGCGCCGATAGATGTTGTCGCCGCGACCGCACAGATCACGACCTTTGAACAGTCGGTCTATTCCGCTCAAGAGGCCGTAACGCGAGCCGAAAATTCATTGAAAGTTTTGATGCTTGCCGAACGCACGGACGCGCAATGGTCGCGTCCGCTTACGCCGGTTTCGCCGGTCAGTCTTGAACCGCCGAAAATCGGTCTTGCAGTCGCCACAAGCGAAGCTCTGAAAAATCGGCCCGAGATCGCTCAGCTTGAAACCAGCGATGCGATCAATAAGATCGAGCAGGATTATTTTCGCAATCAGAAGAAGCCGCAGATCGACCTCATCGGCACATACACCTCGCAGGGGCTTGCCGGATCGGTTACGGCTGCCGGTGTCGGTCGCGTGCCTGAAAATCTGACCGGAGGCTATGGCACGTCGCTCGGCAATTTGCTCGCGCAGGATTATCCCTCGTATCGAATCGGCGTGTCTATTTCACTTCCTTGGGGAAATCGCGTTGCCGAGGCAAATCTCGGACGCTCGCTTGTGCAGGCCGACCGCATCGCCAACACGCGGGCGCAGACCGAACAGGTGATCGAAGCCGAAGTAAGAAACGCGCTCCAGGCACTGCGTTCTGCCGAAGCTCGATTGTCATCTGCACTAGCCTCACGTTTATCTGCGGAACAACTCGCGGCAAGCGAGGAAAGGCAGTTCCGCGCCGGAACCACGACGTTTTATCTTGTGCTCCAACGCCAAACAGAATTGCTCGCAGCACGTGGCCGCGAGCTTCAGGCACAAACCGACCTGAACCGCGCTATCTCCGAATTTCAACGCGCCACCGGCACAACCCTAACCGCCAACAACGTAACCGTCTCCGACGCCCGAAGCCTAACCCTGACAAACCGCCAAACCAAACTCGCTGTCAACGCGCCGTTCTTTATCCCCGAATCAAAGTAAGAGCGACGGCTGGAGTCGTTCCCACTGTCCGCGATTGCAAAATTTCGATTGAAAGTTAGGCACGTTGCGAATATAATCTGTTCGAATATGAACGTCGCGCAAAAATTAACCGCATTGATACTCGTGAGTGTAATTTTCTGTTCAACAATAAATGCGCAAACTGCAAAAAAATCCGATGCGGCCGTTTTTCAGAATCAGCAGCGGACTATTCGACTTAGTTCCTATCGCGCTGAAATAAAAAATCTTGATGACGCCCCGATGCGCTGCTTTGTCAGGGCGCAGATCGCACGTTTTATTTTTCAAAACGAAGTGTTGAGCCATTTCAATACGGCAAATGACTCTGTGCTGGAATGTTTTGAAGAAATAGCCAAAAACGCCGATCAGTTCTCGGAAATGCAGCGCTCATATTGGTCGAATACGCTTCTGGTTCTTTTGCGCAGCCATTCGCCGGAAACCGCAAAAGAAGTCGAAAAGAAATATTTGTCCGGTTCAAATACCGAATGGTCGGACATTATCGAAATTGATAATGCTAAAGACCTGACGGTCGTAACCAACCGCGTAATCGGACAGCTGTTGAAAGGTGATATTCCCGATAATATTTCGGTGATCATTCAGAAACTTCTGGAAAAGAATACGGGGCAGGCGTATCGTGTTTTGGATGCCTTGTTACGAGTTTTTGAGGCGAATACCGACATCGATAACTTGGAAAAGAGCCTGATTTTCACATCCGGTTATTTTCTGGAGGAATCGGTGCCTTCCGAATTTCGGAAGCGATTCTTGAAATTCGCTATCCGGCTCGGGCAGGGCCAGGTTCAAAATCCCGTCGTCGATTTTTCCAACGGAGTCTTTGAAACTTGCTATTCGATCTTGAAAGACGCGCTTCCAAAGATCAGGGAATCACTTCCGGAAGATTACCAGACTGCATTAGTAGTGTTTACGATAATGGATGCAAAACTCGAGTCTATGAAGCGGGAAGACACAGCAGTTTATGCAAGGATCGAGGTGAGCACCGACAAACTCGAACAAACTATCCTCGAAGCCGGATCTGCCAAAGGCCAAGGATTGCGAGATTCATTGTGGTTAATGGCGGTTCATTTCGCGGTTACTGCGAAAAAATTTAAAACTGCGGCGGATTGCGCGTTGAAAGTCTTTTCAAATATTAAGGAATTTGCGCCCGCTCGGGATAATTTTCTTGTGAATGTGATCTTGCCAAAAGCGTTGAAAGCGAATGACTTTGAGGCTTCGGATTACGCTTTGAAGTTTGTCGAAAACGAACTCGAAAAAGCTAGCGGTACCTTGATGGTCGCCGCGCGATATGTCGAACTGAAAGACAAAACGCGCGCACTTGAATACATAGACACTGCTCAGTTGATATTGAGGAAAGAGGAACCGAGCACCAACGGTGTTCGGATAATGCTTTCGTCGGTACCGGTAGCGATGAAGGTTGATAAATCAAAGGCATTTGAAAGCGCGGATTTCGCCGTTTTTGCCGCAAACCGTTTGCCCTCGCCGAGTTCCGAAGACAAGGCGGGCACAGAATCGCGAAACAAGCATACTGACAGCGTTCTGATCCCGAACGCTCTGAATCTAGCAAAAACGCTCGATATACTGGCGAAAGCTGATTTCAATGCGGCGAATTCGACCGCTCAGGCGATCCGCCCAAAACCGTGGCGGCTTGCAGCCGACATTGTGTTGGAAACGCATCGAGTTTATCCTATGCCGAAACTACAAGACAATGCTCGATAGCATTACCTTTTGTTAACGGAATCGTTGAAAACGAATTAAAGTTAAAATATTTTTTTGAAATAGCATGCTATCCGTGCTATTGTGGTATCAATGATCGAGTCGTTTGCCGATAAGGGCACGGAAGATATCTTTAACGGCGTCAACTCTAACGAGGCAAGACGACTGCTGCCGCGCAACCTTTGGA
>JBOGOW010000369.1:0-4148 GCA_050748285.1 Pyrinomonadaceae bacterium | reverse complement strand
GCCATTCTCCTTTTCTATATCCAAATCTATACGAATTGGATGCTTTTTTGAACATACAAATCACACGAAAAGACACTAAATAAAGTCAAAAACGACTCAATTTCATGTAGTTTTATGTGATTTCGCGGTTACATTTCTTTAGTTTTTTCGCTTTTTAGACAACCTCGATTAGCCGAGCGTTTCAGCAGCAAATCAATAAAATTTGTGTCAAAATACTAAAATGGTATCCCCGGAATTTTGATCTTTTTCTTAATCTCATTGGCTCCGGCGTTGATCAGTTTTCCGGCTATGACGTTGCCGAGAACATTCGCCAGTTCGGGATCGACCTTCTTCAATCTATCCTGCGTTTTCTTGGCTCCTTTTTTGTCGCCGCTCGCGTATTGCGATTCGCCGAGCCCAAAAAGGCCGCGGACGTTGTTGCCGTCTAACGAAACAACCCTCGAAAAGATCGAAACAGCTTCGGTCAGGTTATTCATTCCGCGATAGCCGGTGCCGAGTTGATTCATCGCCATCACCCAATTCGGACGCAAAGTCATAGCCGTATTTAATGCGTCAACTGCACCCTGATAATCACCCAATTCATTACTTGTCGAACCGAGATTCATATACGCCGCGTCGAGTTTTGGATCCTGCTTTACAGCGGTGTCCAGATATGTTCGCGCGAGTTCGAATTTCGCTTTTGCAGCTGCTTCATCGCCGTTTCTTTGATCGACCTTTGCGGCGTTGTAATATGCCCAGCCGAGATTGGTGTTATCGACGGCCGTCGGGCTCAGCGAACGCGCGGTCAAAAGCCGTGCGACCGCTTTGTCCCATTCATTCGTCTTGCCAAGACAAAAGCCCCATTCGAGATAATGATTCGGATTTGTTGTATTGCCCGGTTCGGCGGCCTTATACGCCGCATTTGCCTCCGCATACCGCTCAAGCTGTCGATACGTGCTCGCCAGATTCGCATGAGCCTGATAATTCATCGGGTCGATACGCACGGCATTTTGATAGGCGGTCAATGCGCCCAAATAATCGCCAATGTTGTATGCGCCGACGCCGATCTCAAACCACGCCGGCCCAAAATTCGGATCGATCTCGACGGCACGCTTAAAGCCTGCAAGTGCCGATTTATTGTCTCCGACACGGCCCAAGATCAAAGCTTTCTGATAAACCGGAGCAGCATTGGTCGGATCTGCTTTTATCACAAGATCGAGCATCGCAACTGCCTCCGGAAATCGGTCCTGCTTGGCAAAAATATCTGCTCTTGCCATTCGAGCATCGCTGCTGGCGACACCCGCGGACTCGGCCTTTGAAAGATATGACTCGGCTTCTACATAATTCTTCGCCTCCGTCTGAGCAAGTCCCAGCGGAAGATAGACCGCAGTAAATGAACTGTCGATAGCGAGTGCTTTCACATAATTCGCTATCGCTTCGGCATTTCGACCGTTGGAATCGTGAATGTCGCCGATCTTGGCATATCCCGCCGCATTATTAGGATCGAGTTTTACCGCTTCAGCAAGAAACGGCAGCCCTTTTTCATCATCGCTCTGACCGGCGATTTCAATGCCTTTCGCTGTCAAGGCCTCGCTCAACCCGCTCGCGGCTTCCGCGTTCTTCGGATTCAGCTTGATCGATTCACGAAAACTGACGATCGCTCCATCGGTATTTCCCACTTCAAGCTGAGATTCGCCCTTCGCCGCGAGCACGTTCGATTGCCGCAATTTCGCCACGCGAACCCTCGCACGCTGCTTTGCCAATTGCGCGGCGCGCGCCTTATTCGCATCCGCTTTTTTCTTGCGCGAAGCGGCGATCTGGCCACTAATACGGGCGCGATTCGATCTTGCGCCGCCGAAACCGGCGCGTGATCCATGCGCCGAACCCGCGCTTTCCTGCGGCTTTTTGCTCGACCCGCGGAAGACAAAAACGCTCGAGCCGTTGACAAGATCGTCCGTTGGCACGATGTCGTTTGCCTTTGCCGGCATCGGAGCCGCCAACATAGAAAAGATAAGTGCCGGAATCACAATCGATTGGCTGAAACAGCGTTTTTGAAACATATAGAACCTCGAAATATAAGGTGGGAACAAAAACCAATAAATTATACCGCAAGTTGACGGATACGAAATAGAATTTTTGCGGATCTGCTCGGCTAAAAGCCGACAAAAACCGGTTCGGGGATCAATTTTATCGCGAAATGCGATTCTACCGCATTTTGAATGGATTCTTTAAGAGAAATAAGTTCAACGGCGGTTGCGTCGCCGCGATTGACGATGGCAAGGGTATGATTTGTCGAAATTCCGGCGTTTCCGATTGCGTATCCTTTTTGAAAACCGGCTTGTTCGATCAACCATGCCGCGGGAATTTTGATCATTCCCTGACCGGCGGGAAAATGTGGAACTTTTTCGAAACGCGCCGCTATTTCATCGAACCTTGCCTGATCGATGATCGGATTCTTAAAGAATGAACCCGCACTTTTCGAGTTTGAATCATTTTCGTCGATCACCATCGATTTTGCTCGGCGAATCTTCAAAACTGCTTCTCGAACATCGCTCAGCGTTGGAACTTTATCTCCAAAATATTCGCGAAGATCTTTGTAAACGAGTTTCGGCTGTCCACTTTGTTCGAGAGCGAAAGTTACTGACGCAACCACGTACCTTTCGCGATGCGTTGAGTTAAAAATGCTTTTCCGATATTCGAATTCGCATTCAGAGTTCGACAAGTCAACAAACTGCCGCGATTTGCGGTCAAAACAACGAACGGACACGATAGTTTCCGAAACTTCTTGCCCGTATGCTCCGACATTTTGAACCGGTGTTCCGCCGACCGTTCCGGGTATGCCGCACAAACATTCGACGCCGGCAAGCTCGCCGTCAACGCACCACTTAACAAAAGCGTCCCAGTCTTCGCCGGCCATTGCTCTGACACTTGATGATGACGCGGAGAGAATCCCGCGAAGTTCGATCTTCAACACCAGGCCATCGAATCCGTCATCGGAAACCAGAACATTGCTGCCGCCGCCGAGAACGAATACTTTGAGGTCGAGCGAATCGGCAAATAAAAATGCCTCTGCGATATCGTCCTCGGAACGCGCGGCTGCAAAATAGCGTGCCGGCCCGCCGACCTTCAGGGTTGTAAGCGGCGCGAGCGAAATATTTTCCTGGACATCCATCGGCATAAAAAATCGGGAGGCCTCAATTAAGGACTCCCGAAAAAACTTTACCAAATTCACAGCCTAACTGCGTATCGCCCCGCGGCTTTCGACCTCGAGCCTGATTGACAGATCGGTTCTGCCGAGGGCTTTCAATCTTGCGTGTGCTTTTTTAGCTTCGCCGAGATTGCCGTTCTTAAATTCGGCTTTTGCAAGATTATAATATGCTGCGGCAAATTTATTGTCACGATCGACCGCTTTCTTAAACTGTGCCGCTGCCTCTTTTGAGTTGCCGTCATTCATGTAAGCGATACCGAGTTCGTTCAAAGCAAAAACCCATTTGGGTTCTTTCTGGATCACTTTTTTGAGCGTATCGATGGCTTGTTTATTGTTGCCGAGATCGGTGTAAACCATTCCAAGATTTAACATCGGTCCTTCGAGAAATTTTGGATTGGCGGCCACGGCACGTTCAAGTGCTTCTCGGCCTTGCTCCAACTTTTCCTTGCCTGCCGCTGTTTTTCCTTCTCTGATATCCTGTTTTCCAAAATTATGCAGTGCCCAGCCAAGATTCGCCTGATCGTTCGGACTGTTCGTAATAGCAACCGCTTTTTTCAACGAATCCACCGCTACATTCCATTTGCATGAGATCGCGTATTGGATATTGGCTTCGCACTGCTTGCCGACGGCGAATCCTATCTTGCCGTAGGTATCAGCGGCGATTTCGCGGGTTTCCTTATTGTTTGCAAAATCGGGCTGCCTTTCGAAAAACAACGCGGCAAGGCTGTAATTCGTCTCCGCCTTGTTAAAGTCGCCGACCTGTCGATAAGCGTCGCCAAGGTTAGCAACAACTTCCGCGTTATCGTTTTTCAAACGCTTTGCCTTTTCATAATTTTCGATCGACTTGGGATATTCGCCGAGTGCAAAATATGCAGTGCCACGACCAAAAAATGCGTCAAAGTAGTTACTTTTCGATACGACAGCCTGCTCGACTTCGGTACCTGCCTGACGAGTGTCACCA